>JAHRWY010000153.1:0-5475 GCA_019104935.1 Kaistella sp. | reverse complement strand
GCCCAGTATCTGGCAGAACGGTGGGAAAAAGACGGCCTCAATGTAAAATATCCGGGCCTGAAAAGCCACCCTCAGCATGAACTTTTAACCGGGATGATGCATCCGGAGTACGGCTATGGCGGCCTCATCGCACTGGATGTGAAAACCGTGGAGAAAGCCAATGAACTCATGGAGATGATGCAGCATGAAAACCTGGGCTATCTTGCGGTAAGCTTGGGCTTTTACAAAACCCTGTTTTCTGCCTCAGGTACTTCCACCTCTTCGGAAATTCCGGAAGATGAACAGAAGGAAATGGGACTTTCGCCGGGACTGATCCGTTTTTCTATCGGTCTGGATCATGATATTGAAAGAACGTACCATAAAATGCGGGAGTGCATGATAAAAACCGGTGTTCTTTAAGTATTTTCAAAATATATAGTAAAAAGCTTCCGTAAGGAGGCTTTTTTGTTGATTTGCTGTATTGGAATCCGTCGGTTTTGATGCTCAAAAATCTGGAGATAAGGCTCATGTGATATCATTCATAATAAAGAAGATTCCTGTCTCTTTTAATGTATGTATTTGAAAATAAAGAGGTTGTATTGAAAGATGTCAATTGTTTTTTTACCGGATTAAAAAAATATATAATAATGATTTCCATCACTTGCCAGTTCGTTTTTAATCAGTAGATTAGCTGCCCCTTTATCGGGAACTGAGCACCAGCATTTTTAGGGTGCAGAAAATAATGAGTACAAAAGGACAGCTTGTCGAAATTCCCGAACATTCTCCGCTTTATCGCAGAAAAAAACCACTTTTCCCATCAAAGGAAGAGGAACTCCGTTGGGAATCACAGGTGCCTCATTATTCCTTATTCGATGGCTTTCTTGTAGGGGATCATCCCGGAACGGAACATTATAAACTGGGCCAGCGAAAAGGCATCAATGTAGGCGGAAAGAAGGCGCCATTGTACGTCATTGCCATCGACCACGCTGAAAACAGAGTTTTTGTAGGAGGAGGCAAAGATCATCCGGCGCTTTGGAGGAAAGTATTGGCATTTAATCCTGAACAACTTGAAGGGATGCAGGGATTTAAATTCACCCAGGGAGAAATGGAAAACGGAATTCCTGTCGCTGTAGAAGCGCATTCTTTGGAAAATCCTGCCCATGCAAAACTTTACGTTTTCGGATCAGAAGTCTTCCTGGAAGCTGAAGATCAGTTTCCGCTCACTTTGCTGGACGAAAACTTAATCTTTCGTGAGGAACAGCAAATCATCGCAATTTTAAAAATCAACAATATCAACTGATTATGAAACTAAAATTATCTTTTTTAGTAAGTATTTTTTCGTTCTTACTTTATGCGCAAAGCGCACCCAGCTACTATGCAGGGGTAAATTTCAACAAAACCGGCAATGATCTGAAAAGCGAACTGGCCTCTTTAATCACAGCGACGCATACCAAAGTGATTTCTTACAGTGAGCTGCAGACCCTCATGAAAACCAGTGACGCAGATCCTGATAAGCCGGGAAACCTCCTGTTAATTTACGGATCACAGGCATCAGGAACCCACCAGAGAAGCCGGCCTGTAGGCGGAACCTGGAACCGGGAACACGTGTACGCCAAATCTAAAGGAACACCGAATTTAGGAACTTCAGGTCCTGGAGCCGACGGACATCACCTCCGTCCTGCAGACAATACGTTGAACAGTACCAGAGGAAGCCTTCTTTTTGATGACGGTACCGGCGCAACAGCCTATAAAACGAGCCGTGGTGGCTGGTATCCCGGAGAAGAATGGAAAGGCGATGTTGCCAGAATCCTGATGTATATGTATGTAAGATATAACACCAGATGCCTGCCTTTGAATATTACCATGACGCCCAATACGTATTCGCAGGACTTCCCGGATATTCTCCTGAAATGGAATGTTGAAGATCCCGTATCCGCATTTGAAATCCAGAGAAATAACGTGGTTGCTCAAACCCAGAAAAACAGAAACCCCTTCATCGACAATCCTTACCTGGCCACTGTAATCTGGGGCGGACCTGCAGCACAGAACAACTGGCCCGATACCTTCAGTGGCGGAACAGCCGGAGATACCGAAGCGCCAAGCATTCCAATGAATCTTGCAGTAACGGCAACGACTTCTTCTACGGTTTCACTCACCTGGTCTGCATCTACAGATAACGTATCGGTGAGCAGCTATGATGTATATATGAACGGCGCGCTTAAAGCAAATGTATTTGGTACTTCAGCTACAGTTTCAGGACTGAATCCTTCTACAGCCTACACTTTCCATATTGTGGCTAAAGACAATTCAGGAAACGTTTCAGGTAACAGTGCAGCGGTAGAAGCAACGACTCAGCCCGCCAGTACCGGAGAAGGAACTTCCTGCGGAACTGAGGATTTCGAAAATATTCCTGCGGTATCTTCATCTTATGCCGACAGAACCTGGTCGAATAAAGGAATTGTATGGACCGCAACCAATGCAAGAACTGATGCTCAGATCTATATTGACGGGACAAGCAGAGCAATCTGTATGCGAAAGGGATCATTAAAATCTTCTCTGATTTCAGGTGGAATAGGCAGTTTGACGGTGAAAACGTTTCTTCCGTTCAGTGATTCCAACGGGAATTATACGTTGAAAATCAATGGAGTGGTAAAAGGCCAGATTCCTTACTCTAAAACTGCAACTACTGTAACCATTGAAAACATTAATGTAAGCGGAGATTTCACCATTGAACTGATTGATGAAACCACGAGCAACCGAGTATCTTTTGATAACCTTACCTGGACGTGTTATGCAGCAATGTCGGCAAACGATACTGCACTGATAAACCAAAAACTAACGGTATATCCTAATCCTGTAAGAAACGGTGAATTCTTTATCAACGGAATTGATAAAAAGGAAACGGTAAAGATTTATTCTGTTACCGGGCAGTTGCTGAAATCATTCGAAAACGTAGGAAACAATGAAAAAGTAAATGTTCAGTCGCTCGCGAAAGGGGTATATTTTATTACCACAAAAACCCAGTCGGCTAAGATTATCGTAGAGTAATTTATAGCAGACGATTATACAATCGGAAAAACCGGAGGATCATTCTTCCGGTTTTTTTTTTTTGAAGTTTTGTGACGGATTGTTTCCCTGTAAAATACCTGCATCAAGCTCTTTCATACTCCTTTTTTTTTACATCCAGGTGAGTTTGTTTATAAGTTTTAAATATTTAATAACAAAGGATTTTAATGGTGAATTTTATTAACATATAATTAATATGTTGTTAAAAATAAACATTTATTATTTTATATAAATAAAAATTATTTTACCTTTACACAAGTGAAACTGATTTAAAATCCGTTTGTACCCATAAAAACAACAGCCATGAAAATTCTAGATTCTGCGCAATCCTTAGCGCACATGATTCCGCAATTTCTACATTCTTACCGTGCCAATAGGTTTACCTCTCATGAAAAACGGCGATAATCTGTACAGATTTATAAAATAAACCATCAGGAAGTTCAAGTAAAAAAACCAATAAACAATATGCCATGAAAACTAATTTTACAAAAGCCGCAATGGTTTTTACAGTGTTGCTCTTTAGCCAAGCTTACAGCCAAAACTCCGACGAAGCACAACTGCGAAGCCTAAACACCGCTTATCCTGCCGCAGTACTGTCTAACGATGTGACTTATTTTGAAAATTTACTCGCACCGGATTATGTTTCCTTTAACAGCGGAGGAACCACTGAAAACCGTGATGCTGTTCTGAAATGGATGAAGGAGGAAAAAAACAAACCTTCCTATAAAATTCACAGCATGACCAGCGATAATGAGACCTATAATATTTCGGGAAATCAGGCGTATGTTACCGGAAAATGGAAAATGACGTCCAGCGGATTGGAACCCGGATCAGCACCGCACGGAGACGAAGGACATTATATTTCGTTATATGAAAAACGCAACGGAAAGTGGCTGATGACCAGAGAATACGTCACTGAAAAAGCCCACTCGAAAGAAGAGCTGGAGCCCCTCCTGAAACAGGCAAGCGAAGCCTACGACAAAGCTTTGGGCAATAAAGATGCAGCCGCGTTAAAGAAACTGCTTGCCGATGACTACCTGTCGACCAATCCGGAAGGAAAAACCAGAAATAAGACTGAAGAAATCGCCATGATGACGTCTGCGGATCTTGTGATTAATTCAGGAAAAGCAGAAGATAAAAAGTTCCGGATTTACAGAAATACGGGAATAGAAACCGGACGTTTTAATGTAAACGGCACATACAAAGGCAAAGCTTTCAACGAAACCGGCCGCTATACTTCGACCTGGATTTTCGAGCATGGCGTTTGGAAGATGGTCAGCGATCATACCAGCCAGATAAAGTAAAAAGCTGTTAATTAACAGCTTCAGAAGTTTTTTTTAATTCTTACAACGCTGTGCCGGCCATACAGCCTGTTATGCTGTGCAAAAAAGAATCACGCTGAAGATAATCTATAGAAGTTTTTGTTTCTCACATGATGCGCTTCCCGATGAGGGCGGGCTTATTCTCAGTTTTGTAATAATCAAACGTATCTAATCAGGAATCTTAATGCTGGACCAGTTCTCGCCGCTTTTGATTCTCCAGACCTGCATTTCTGAAATACCGAACTGCTTGGCAATCTGCCTGGCAGGTTTTTTCCGGCGCAGCTGCAATTTGATATGAATGACCTGTGAAGAGGTGAGTTTCATTCCTTTTGTTCGGGGTTTCCGGTTGTACTTGCGCCATTTTTTCTCGGCAATCACTTTGGGATTTTTGCTCTGGTGGAGCGAATGTTCTTCCTGATTCATCCACTTCAGGTTGTTGACGCTGTTGTTGATCTTATCGTAATCCAAATGAGCTACAATGGTTTGATCGGGGTGTGGTGCGGGCAGAAAATACGCAGCTACGAGCCGGTGAATCATAAAATGATGATTAATGGTACGTTTTTTCAGGTTACGCTCCAGTTTTTTGCTCAGCTGGTTTTTCTTTTTTTCGATAAGTTGTGTAAGGGTTTCGGTTTCGGAAACGCTGTTTTTCTTTATGGTTTCTCTCCGTTTCGCATAAAGTTCAGAAATTTCTTTTTTTAGGGCGTCGAATTTTTGTTCTTCTTTTTCTTCTCTGGGTTTATAAAGTTTTAAACGGATGACTTTGAAACCTTCCGTAAGAGAACCGTTTAGAATACGGCCATCGGAAACTTTATTAAAGCTTCTTACGTTTCCGCAGTTAGAAACCTCAAATCTCGTTTTATTGGTAAATTCGAAGTCAAATTCTACTGCTTTCCATTCTTCCTTTAAAATTTTAGATCTGATCATGTTATGGTCTCAAAAAGGTTGAATATTATTATTTTGCGCGTATTTACCAGGGCAGCGAGATTGATTCCGGATCAATGAATTCCTGCGTGTAAGGATTCTCGAGAAAACTCAGGAAAGGCTTTTGGAATTTAATGATGTCTTCTTTCTGTATGCCATACACCTGCCAGTAATTCGCGAGCAG
>JAHRWY010000120.1:0-2847 GCA_019104935.1 Kaistella sp. | reverse complement strand
TTTACTGATTCTAAAAAAAACTCCTTACACAATAACATATTATTAGTTCAAAAACATTATAATTTAAACACTTGTTTAATCTTTTTTAATTCCTTGGTTCTTCTTGTATTAGATAGATGTTATTATATGCGGTGTTTCGGTGGTAAATTTATGATAGAAGGGTATGTAATCTTCCCCAAAAACAGGATCATTTAAAAATATAGTTTTTAAATTTGGAAGACTATGAAAAACAGTAAATTTTCAGAAGTTCAGATCATCAAGATTTTATCTGAGCAAAATCAAGGAAAAACAGTAAATGAGATTTGCCGTGAACACGGCATCAGCCAGCCAACATTTTACAAGTGGAAAAGTAAATATGGCGGATTGGACGTGCAGCAACTCTCGAAAATGAAGGAACTGGAAAAGGAACTTTCTCAGTATAAAAAAATTGTAGCAGAACTTACCCTAGAAAATGTGGTAATGAAAGATGTAATTTCAAAAAAGTTTTAACACCTTCCGAGAAGCGGGAACTGGTTGTTTATTCTGGATCAGAACACGGAATAAGCACTCGGAATGCGTGTAAACTTTTTATCATCGCCAGTTCTGTGTTTTACTACAAAAAGAAGAAAAATAATGAAGACGACAAGATTGACTTCGTCGAACCACTTCGTTAGGTTTCGGGAGGAGCTGGTTTCACTTGCAGATCAGCATCATACCTGGGGATTTTGGACGATGCACCACCGTTTAAGAAACTTGGGTTTTGGGTGGAATCACAAACGGGTTTACAGGATTTACAAATCGATGAAGCTAAATTTTAGAAGTAAACGAAAGAAACGCCTTCCGGCAAGGATGAAAGAGCCCTTACTTCCCCCAATTTATCCTAATGTTACTTGGAGTATGGATTTTATGCACGACACTTTGGAATGCGGTAAAAGCGTGAGAAGCCTTAATATCATTGATGATTTTAACAGAGAAATTTTAAATATTACCATTGATACCAGTTTACCATCAGCAAAAGTAGTTTTGCAACTGGAACAACTGATCGACTGGCGTGGGAAACCTGAAAAAATAAGAGTGGATAACGGTCCGGAGTTCATTGCAGAAAAATTAAAAGATTGGTGTGGCAAGAATGAAATTGTTCTTCATTATATTCAGCCCGGAAAACCAACGCAAAACTCACTGGTGGAAAGATTCAACCGAACTTTTCGGACAGAATTTTTAGACGTTTATCTTTTTGAGAATATCAAGCAGATGAGAAATTATTCAGAAATATGGATGTGGATGTATAACAATGAGCGCCCTCACAAATCATTGCAATACCTCACACCAAGGGATTTCTTGTTGAAATATGGAAAACTCAATCAAAATAGTGCAAATGAGTTTCCCACATTCCAACAAAATTTCAACAACGACAACAATAAAATATTAACAAAAAACTCTACTTTTGAGTGTGCCTAAGATGGGTGAGATTACAATTGAGATAGGTTCGCCGCTGCCCGAATCCTCCAACCTTCAAACCCTACCATATCACAAATCTGCTGCGCAGAATATTCTTCCCACTGCAGACCTACTTCCGGCGGCTGAGCGTAGCCGAAGCCAAAAAAAGCGGACCTCAAGGCCCGCTTCCTTCATCACAATGCTGCGGTTAAACAATCTCCACCAGCTTCAGCGCGTTCATCTGGTCACTCTTCAGTTCATAAAGCTCACCATTCACTTCCTGAAAAAATTCAGTTAGAAGATAGAACATCTTTACGCCAGTACCCGCTGGCAGCGAGGGGAGCGTTACCCTCAGCGTCTGTTCTGTATCATCGGTCAGAATCGGCGCAGAAGCAGAATATACCGTCTCCCAGGCCTGGTGCTCCGCATCCAGCCTTACACAAGCCAGTCCGATATTTACATGTGTTGCGAACTCTGGAGTGGTAAGATGAGTCCGTGGTTTAAAGTTGGGAATAGTAAGGTCTCCCGCCACCGAATCCAGCTCGAAATCCTTTTTCAGGATCATGTCCAGTGGTGCATGTTTGTTGAAATCAAACCCCACCAGCAGGGCTTTCCCTTCAGCGGTGCTGAAACCCTTCGCAAAAGTTCTTTGACCCCTCACGGATTCACCGTCCAGGTTTTTAATCTTCGCCAGTACACTCACCAGCCTGCTCCCTGTGCGCAGGTCCCGTGCCCGTCTCAGAAAAACGCCGATGCTGTCGCGGATCAGTTTTCCCGCCCTGTTAATGTTCCCGAATTCCTGCATGTTCTCCCGCGTCCTCACAAAATTCGCGTCGTTCATAATGCGCTCCCTCGCAATGCCACCGATTGTCCTCACCTGGTGCCCCTCGGCATTTTTGTAAAAGATCATGCCGTCCAGCCTGCCTCTTAGTTTTAAAATAGAGTATTCTCTTGCCATAATTGAAATTTTTAAAAAGTAATAATAAATGTTTTTGGACCTGTAGCCTTGCCGCTGATTTAATGTCAGGCTTCCGCTTCCCAGAGAAAGCGACCTCTGTTGTTCAGTGGGTAGGGGCTCAGGTTCCGGTGTAAAAGTGTTGCAACTTCTTGTACATCCCAAAGATAGAAGCGGCATTTTTTTCCCGCAACACTGGGGTTTTAAATAGAATTTCTTTGTGCAGACGGTGGCATTTTGTTTCTTTAAATACTTTGCGTTTGTTTAATGCACTTTGCTCCGTTCAGCTTCTTTTCGTTTGAATGAAACAGAATTCTTATGAAATTTCTCTGGAGATCAGACTAAGGTCAAAGGAAAGTCAAAGGAAGGTCAAAGGAATATGAAAGTAAATTTTAACTCACGTGAAATAAAATTGTACAGAAATTGAAAGCATTTGAACGCAAATGAATACGGAATCGTTAAAAATAATAGTATTT
>JAHRWY010000110.1:0-3281 GCA_019104935.1 Kaistella sp. | reverse complement strand
AAATCTGCTGAATTTCTTCTTTCTTGTGCTGATTGTGGGTCGCGATGAGGATTTCTTTGGCCATATTATTGAGTCATAGTAAATGAGTTATTTTTCAGAGTAGTGTACGCGGTATCTCCGTGTAAAAAGGTAGTAGAACACTGCAAAAAGCAGAATTCCGATTCCAAGAACAATCCATTCGGAAATATGGAATACTTCAGCGAAACTTTCGGTATCGCCGTAAAAAATTAAAATCGAGGAACACAGATTATTAAAGGCATGCAGCAAAACAGGCAGCAGCAGTGACTTTGTCTTATGATAAACAAGTCCTAAAACGCATCCGAGCAAAACCGCACCCACAAACTGCCACGGATTACCGTGAACCAACCCGAACACTACTGATGCAATGATGATGGCGGTTGCAGGATTCATCCCTTTGTTGATCAAACCTTTCTGAATAATTCCACGGAATACAATTTCCTCAAAAATTGGGGCCATAATAACAGCCAGAACAATCATCGTAGCTTTGTCATTCGTCATTTGCTCCATCAGACGGGAGAAAAATTCATAATACTTCCCGAAAAAAGGTCCGCTAATAGGAATTTGTCCGGTAATAAATTCAGCAATAAACATCATTCCCAGCATCATGGGAAAAATCAAAAGATACGTTCCGGCATTCGTAGGAGAAAAATTAAAGTTGAGATTTTTGCCGGTCTGCGGTCTTGCAATAAAATAATCAAAGGCGAAAATCGCACCCAGAAAACCCGCCGCATTTGCGATCATCAGATAGAAATCCGTGTACTGAAGATTCACATCAAAAATGAAAATGGAGATCACATTGAGGAGTGAAACGAGGCTGGTAGCGATAATCATTCCGCCGATAAGCGCAAAAGCGCCCTTCCAGTCGAAAATATATTTTTTTTCCGGAGAATTTTCTGCCATAAATTTTGTTTCAACAAAGATAAATCAAAAACATAAAAAAGCGAATTTCAGTACGACAAAAACTCCGTTTTCATTTTCCATAAAAAAACACGATTTTTGCAAACTCAAATATCATTATGTCTGAACTCATTAAAGAAATAGAAAGAAGAAAAACCTTCGGAATTATCTCGCATCCCGATGCCGGAAAAACTACGCTTACAGAAAAACTCCTGCTTTTCGGTGGTGCAATTCAGGAAGCCGGTGCGGTAAAATCGAACAAAATTAAAAAAGGAGCCACCTCCGATTTTATGGAAATCGAGAGACAGAGAGGGATTTCTGTTGCAACTTCGGTTTTGGCCTTCGAATACAGAGACCATAAAATCAACATTCTCGATACGCCCGGTCACAAAGATTTTGCAGAAGATACTTACCGTACGTTAACCGCTGTAGATTCTGTTATTGTTGTGATCGACGTGGCAAAAGGGGTTGAGGAACAGACCGAAAAACTTGTTCAGGTATGCCGGATGAGAAATATCCCGATGTTTGTTTTCATTAATAAGTTAGACCGGGAAGGTAAAGACGCTTTCGATCTTTTGGATGAAGTGGAACAGAAACTTGGCTTAACCGTTTGTCCGCTTTCTTTGCCGATCGGTATGGGGACGGACTTTCAGGGAATTTATAATATTTGGGAAAATAATATCCAGTTATTTTTAGAGGAGAAAAAACAGAAAGTTGGTGAAGCAATTAAATTTGACAACATCAATGATCCAAAAATCGATGAAGTCATCGGTGCAAAAGCTGCCGCCACTTTACGTGAAGAGCTGGAACTGGTTCAGTCGGTTTATCCGGAATTTAACCGTGAGGATTACATAAACGGTGATCTGCAGCCGGTTCTATTCGGTTCTGCATTGAACAATTTTGGAGTGCGCGAACTTCTGGATGCCTTTATCGACATTGCACCGCAACCTCAGCCTAAAGAAAGCGAAACGAGAATCGTGAAGCCTGAAGAAAAAGATTTCACAGGATTTGTTTTCAAAATCCATGCGAATATGGATCCAAAACACCGTGACAGACTGGCTTTTGTAAAAATAGTTTCCGGAACTTTCAAAAGAAATGAAAATTACCTTTTGGTAAGAGACAATAAAAAAATGAAATTTTCTTCACCCAACGCCTTCTTTGCTGATAAAAAAGAAGTAGTTGACGTAAGTTTCCCTGGTGACATTGTGGGACTTCACGATACCGGAAACTTCCGGATTGGAGATACGTTGACAGCTGGCGAAAAAATCAGTTTCAAAGGAATCCCGAGTTTCTCTCCGGAGCATTTCCGCTATATCAATAACGATGATCCACTGAAAGCGAAACAGCTTGCCAAAGGAATCGACCAGCTGATGGACGAAGGTGTGGCGCAACTTTTCACGATGGATATGAACAACAGGAAAATCATCGGCACCGTAGGCGCACTTCAATACGAAGTCATCCAATACCGTCTGGAGCACGAATATGGCGCAAAATGCACGTACGAACCACTTTCCATCCATAAAGCCTGCTGGATTGAAGCCGATGAAAAATCTGAAGAATTCAAGGAATTTGCAAGACTTAAACAGCGTTTCATGGCGAAAGATAAATTCGGTCAGCCCGTGTTCCTCGCAGATTCGTCGTTTACGATTCACATGACCCAGGAAAAGTTTCCTAATGTGAAACTTCATTTTATAAGTGAATTCAGAAATAAACATTAAATATAATCTCCGGCAGCTCCGGAGATTTTTTTGTAAATATTTTGTAAATTGATTTGCAATTCATTTATTTACAGATATTTACCGGAATACTCATCAAAATCTTATGTTTTGAGGAATACATTTTGATTCTTTTCCGGCGTTTACCAATAAAATCAATTCATGAAGAACTTATTTTTTATCATACTTGCCACTGCTGCCTTAATCTCCTGCGACAAAAGTACGATTCAGCAAACAACGGATAATATCAAACGGGCCGACAGTCTTTTTACCAAAGCCAACGATGGAATTAAGACTTTGGACTCCATCTCAAAAACCATTACAGATTCCGATGGGATTACCAAAAAAGTAATCATTCCGGAAATTGAAAAACAAAAAAAATCCATCGACAGCACCATAAAATCAGGCGGCTGGCGAATCGATTCGATCAACAGACAGATTGAAAAAATCACGAAAAATGTGGTGGTAGGAACTGAAGTTGTAAAAACTTTAGACTCCGCCAATGAATCTTTAAAAAATGGGGAAAGCACGATAAAAGTCCTCACAAGAACAGCTGATAAGATTCTGAAGCAAACCAAAAAGCAGAATCCAACCGCAGAAAATTCAGCAAATGAAAAACGTGCAACTCCCGAGGAACAGAATAATCCT
>JAHRWY010000104.1:0-5222 GCA_019104935.1 Kaistella sp. | reverse complement strand
TTGCGCATATGCTGCTGTTGCTAAAAAGCAAGAAACTAACAGATGAAGTTTTTTCATTGATAAAAAAATATTACAAAGATTTACTTGTAAATTTTTTTAACATCGTTTGTGTGTTTTTCCTTAAATCATTTTGTATTTTTTTCCTAAATTCATCTGTGCGGAGGCAAATATATAAATATATCTGATATTTAAACTAAATTTTTTCATTTTTAACCACATGTGATTAAATATTATTTTTAGTTACAAACCTTTATGTCTTAAGTAAAAAGCCTGCTGCAAACTGTTTGGTTACGATTATAAGCCGATGAAAATTTTTAACATCTAAAGAACACAGCATTCATTCATTTAATCTCTTAATAAGATACGATCAATATCAGGAAAACTCTTTTCCTGTAATGGATAAAAAAAACCTGATAAATTTAATTATCAGGCCTTTTTTATCGTACTATCTAAATACTATTTTTTTTTCGCTACGGCTTTTTTTACTGCTGGCTTTTTTACAGCCGTTTTCTTCGCAGGAGCTTTTTTAGGTTTTTCCTTAAAAGCGTTTTTATCCTGAGCGGTAATCCATTTTTTTACCTCATCCAAAGATACTGCTGCTAATTCTTCAGCGGTATATTTTTCATCTTTCTTGGTTTTCGGAATTTTAAACATATTTTTTCCGAATTTGATGAAAGGGCCCCATCTTCCGTTTTCGATGGAAATTTTTTCTTTTTCCCACTGCTGGATATATCGGTTGGCCTCTTTTTCAAGCTTGGCATCAATAAGTTCATTAATGTCGCTCTGAGAAAGATTTTCGAAGTCGTATCGTTTTGGTACATTAATGAAAAGCGACTGGTATTTAATAAAAGGCCCGAATCTGCCGGTTCCTTTTGTCACCGGTTCACCTTTATAAGTTGCGATGGGCGCATCTGCAACCTTTTTCTCTTTAATAATTTCTTCTGCGCGTTCCTGTGTAACCGAAAGCGGATCCTCACCGCGTGGGATACTGATGAAAGTTTCGCCCCATTTCACATACGGACCGAATCTTCCAACACCAACAGTTACTGTTTTACCTTCAAAATCCTTTAAATCAAAAGGAATTTTAAAAAGTTCCAATGCTTCTTCAAGCGTAATGGTTGCAATATTCTGGTTTGCCATTAAACTTGCGAAAATTGGTTTTTCTTCATCGGCCTGTTCGCCAATTTGCACCATCGGACCGTACCTTCCGATTCTGGTGATTACGTTTTTGCTGGTTTTCGGATCTACTCCTAAAATTCTTTCTCCGTTAGCTCGTTCTGCGTTTTCTTCTACATCTGCAATTTTCGGATGAAATTCTTTATAGAATCCCTGAAGAACCTCCTTCCACTTTTCTGATCCGTTTGCGATCTCATCAAAATCCTGCTCTACTTTTGCAGTAAAACCATAATCTAAGATTTCGGCAAAATTCTGGGTTAAAAAGTCGTTTACAACCTCGCCGATATCCGTAGGAACAAATTTATTTTTATCGCCGCCGAATTTTTCGGTAAGAATCTCTTTTTTGAGTTCGGTTTTAGTGAGAGACATCTTCATAATTTCTCTTTCCTGCGGAAGGATCTCTCTTTTATCAACGTATTCGCGATTCTGGATCGTCTGAATAGTTGGTGCATAAGTAGATGGTCTTCCGATACCGAGTTCTTCCAGCTTCTTCACCAAACCTGCCTCGGTGAATCTTGCTGCCGGTTTTGTGAATTTCTCGGTGGCTTCAATTTTTTTATAATCCAGAATTTCGCCTACCGAAACTTTTGGCAATAACTTTTCGTTGTTTTCCTCATCATCTTCATCGGTTTTTGTAATGCCATAAACCTTCAAGAAACCATCAAAAACAACTACTTCGCCTTGTGCTTCAAAATGCTGTGGCAATGAAGGATTCCCGATTTCAATAACGGTTTTTTCAATTTTGGCATTTGCCATTTGGCTTGCCAGTGTTCTTTTATAAATTAACTGGTATAATTTGTTAAGCTGCTCATCACCAATTCGTTTTAGAGAAAAATCGGTCGGGCGTATCGCTTCGTGCGCTTCCTGTGCGGAGGCCGATTTGGTGGTAAAATTTCTTGGATTTGAATATTGCTCACCGAATTCTGAAACAATCTGGGATTTTGCGCCGTTAATGGCTTCCTGAGAAAGATTTACGGAATCGGTTCTCATATAAGTAATATAACCTTCTTCATACAGCCTCTGTGCAACGCGCATCGTTGTCGTAACGCCGTAACCAAGGCGGTTGCTCGCTTCCTGCTGAAGTGTTGAAGTTGTGAATGGTGCCGATGCCGAACGGGTTCCGGGCTTGGTTTCTACATTAAGGACTTTGAATTCGGTATTTTGTGACTGCTTCAGAAACTCTTCTGCTTCGGTTTCCTTGGTAAAATCCTTTTTAAGTTTGGCCGCAATTTCCTGCTTGTTTTTGTTCAGGAAAAGTCCGTCAACTTTAAATGCTGATTTGGGTTTGAAATTTCTGATTTCCAGCTCTCTTTCAACAACCAAACGCACAGCTACCGACTGTACACGGCCTGCGGAAAGACCGGTTTTTACTTTCTTCCAGAGCACTGGTGACATTTCAAAACCAACTATTCTGTCTAAAACTCTTCGCGCTTGCTGCGCATTAACGAGATTCTGGTCTATTTTGCGCGGGTTTTCAATAGCTTTCAGAATTGCGTTTTTGGTAATTTCGTGAAAAACGATTCGTTTTGTATGGTCTTCTTTTAATTTAAGTTCTTCTGCCAAATGCCAGGCAATAGCCTCACCCTCGCGGTCTTCATCGGAGGCCAGCCAAACTGTATCGGCTTTCTTAACTGCTGCTTTCAGTTCAGCGACTAGCTTCTTCTTATCGGGAGAAACTTCGTAATCGGGAGTGAAAGTTGCCAGATCGATCCCCATTCCCTTTTTGGGTAAATCACGGATGTGACCGAAACTCGATTTCACTTCGAAATCTTTGCCCAGATACTTCTGAATGGTTTTTGCTTTTGCCGGAGACTCTACAATAACTAAATTTTTAGACATCAAGAAAATTTTTGCAAAAGTAGAAGTTTTTTTTTAATGAAAATTTTAACGCTCATTTTTTAGCCCGCAAATTCAAAATGCTTTTCTTTAATATTAATCACTACACAATAATTTGCAGCGATAAATAAGTACTTGTATGTATAAAAAACTGTACTTATTGTCCTCATTATTATTTAAATACCTATTTTTGAAAAAAATCATCCGCTCCATGTATGATTCCCTAACTTCCATTGTAGAGCGCGACGCCTACAACAGTATATTGTATGTGGTATTAGGTGGGATATTGCTTCTTTCTGTATTTCATCTCGTCATGTTTTTTCAGAACAGGGATCGCGCCTACCTTTTATACAGCGCTTATACTTTTTTTTCCTTTGTTGCGTATTTGCCTATGGCAGAAAGCGGTTTCGCAAAGTCGATTTCGGAAGTACTGAACCTAGACCAATTTACTAAAGATTTCTTTACCATTATTTTCAACTGTTTTTATTTTTTCTTTTTTACAGAATTTCTTAACATCAAGAAGATCAGTATAAAATGGTACCGCATTATTGTTCTGCCGGTTTTTGTGATAATTTCCATAGCGTTTCTTTGCCTTTTCCTACATTATTTCCTAGGTAATGATGGGTTTTTCAGTTCCTTTAAAATGGTTTTCATTTATTTAGTGACCATCCAAACGGTGATTTCTTTTTACATCCTTTCGAAGGTCGATAACGATTTGAAATATTATATTGTTTTTGGCGGTCTCATTTTATTTGCTTGTTCCGTAATAGGAGACAAAGCGGTGAGGCAGATTCCGGGGATTGACATTAGCAGAAAAATGGGCGATTTTATATTTTTCCTTGGACTTTTAATCGAAAATATGGCTTTCTCTTTCGCATTGGGACACAAACAAAGGATAAATTACCAGGACAAAGTAGCTTTTCAGCAGAATTTCATTGCACAATTACAAAAAAATGAAATGCTAAAAGATGAAATAAACCGAGATAACGAAAAAAGACTCATTATCGAAAATGAGAAAATAAAGTATCTGCAGGAAATTTCAGACTTGAAACTCTCTGTACTTCAAAGCCAGATGAATCCTCATTTTATTTTCAATGCTTTAAATTCAATAAAATATTATATCCTAGAAAGCGACACGCAAAACGCGGTGGATTACCTGACCAAATTTTCAAAAATTATCAGAACCATTCTTTTAGCATCTAAAGAAAAGGATTTTACACTTGCTCAGGAGCTTCAAACATTACAGCTCTATGTGGATATCGAAAACTTGCGATTTCACAATCACATTCAGTTTTCCATCAACATCGCGCCGGAAATCGATGTGGACATTGTAAAATTGCCACCAATGGTTCTGCAACCTTTCATCGAAAATGCTATTATACACGGCGTGGCGACCGTGGATGACAAAAAGATTACGATTAATGTGTCGGTAAAAGATCAAGCTGTTGAAATCTCTATTACCGATAACGGAATTGGAAGAAAGGAGGCCGGAAAAAGAAAATCGATCATTAAAAACAAAACCAAATCGCTAGGCACAGAAATAGCAGCAGAAATGCTCAAAAATTATTTTAACAACAAAGGATATAAGCTTCAATATATTGATTTGTACGAAAACGATATCCCAACTGGAACCAAAATAGTAATTTCCATACCCAAGCCCCGATATTTACGAAATAAATACGCTTAAAATTAACTAAAATTTGCTATATTCGCAAACTTAATGAAACCAAGATCATTCTTATAGAACTGACTGAAAATGAATAAGTTTACCGAATATAAAAATCTAGACCTCACGGCTATTGCTGATGAAGTTTCAAAATTTTGGAATACGCACGAAACCTTTAAGAAATCAGTAGAAACCCGCGCCGGAAAACCGGAATATGTGTTCTACGAAGGACCACCTTCCGCAAACGGAATGCCGGGAATTCACCACGTGATGGCGAGAGCGCTGAAAGATATTTTCTGCCGATACCAAACCCAAAACGGAAAACAAGTTTTTCGAAAAGCTGGTTGGGATACACACGGTTTGCCAATAGAATTGGGCGTTGAGAAAGAATTGGGCATCACCAAAGAAGACATCGGGAAAAAAATTTCGGTGGAAGATTATAACCAGGCTTGTAGAAACGCGGTGATGCGCTACACCGATGTTTGGAACGATTTGACTGAAAAAATAGGTTATTGGGTAGATCTCGAAGATCCATACATTACCT
>JAHRWY010000083.1:0-9987 GCA_019104935.1 Kaistella sp. | reverse complement strand
TGCACCTGCAACAAGGCCTGCAACAGTTGCCAACAGAATAGGGTCTCGGGTTGTACTTGCTGTGGCGACACCTATTGCGAGACTCGATATCGAAATAATTCCGTCGTTTGCACCCAAAACTGCGGCTCGTAACCAGTTGCTTCGGTGTATATAATGACTGTCTAAATAATTGTCGATTGTTACCATTTCGTGTTTTTATTTTTAGTGAATGCTTGCAGATGCTTACTGTAAATTTAACGAAAAAATAAAAACGAAAAGCTTTTTATACAGAGATAAACGGCAATTTATCTTTCATCTGATGTCACGATTTTAGCAGACTGATACTCTGTTACCTGTAAAAATTCAGAAAAAACACGTTTGGTGTCGCTTGATTTTAAAGTCTTTCAGCCGGCAGGTCCGCACGTTGCTGAACTTTTTTGTACGTGTAAGCGCTCATCATAATGCTGAATTCATAGAGCAGAAGAAGCGGAAATGCTGCCATCAGCATACTCAGTACATCAGCCGGAGTAATAATTGCCGCAACAACCATGATTAAAACAATCGCATGTCGGCGGTAAGTTCGCATGAACTGTGGCGTTAAAATTCCTATTGAAGTCAGGAAATACACGATCACCGGAAAGAGGAACACAAGCCCCATCCCAAGCACAACCTGCATGAAAAGTGTAGTATAATCACTGAGATCAAATAGTTGAGTGATTGAATCTGAAATCGTAAACAATAACCCGAAATTAATCGCAAACGGAAGGATGAGAAAATATCCGCATAAAATTCCTACGACAAAAAGAATCCACACAAAATTAATCAGGAAAACTGAGTTTTTGCGCTCGTTCGGGTGAAGGGCGGGCGAAATAAATCGCCAAAGTTCCCATATGATATAAGGAAAAGCCGCAACAATTCCACCGAAAATAGAAACCGACATCATTACATTAAACTGCTGGAACAGTTTCTTCTGCTGCACTGCAAAATGTTCTGGCAGGGTAATACTGTCTTCGCCGATAAGTTCGCGGGAAAAATGATTCACCACCCGAAAGGTAAAAAAGTCGTTGCGTGTAGGCCCGAAAAAAATATGGTCCATGATCCAGTTTACATTCAGTCCCACTACAATGGCGCCTATAATAATGGCAATGATGGAGCGGATCAGGTGTCCTCTCAATTCGCCGATGTGTCCCCAGAATGACATTTCTTTTCCCTCACTCATTTTAAAAATTCAAGATTTAAAATTCAAGATTGCGAAATTACTGAATTATTGCGTAAAACGGGAAACCGGGCGAAAACTATTTCGCCTTCAAATCTCAGCATTTCTGTGGATGCGCTGCACCAAATTTTCCTGAATTTTAGTTAATTCCTTCATCCAGAAGTCGGTGGATGTCAATAATTCCGTGGTATTTGCCGTGTTCGGTCACAATGAGCTGGCCGATGTTTTTGTCTTTCAGAATCTGCATGGCTTCTTTGGCCAGAGCATTTTTATCAATACTTTTTGGATGAGCGCTCATGATATCTTTTGCGATAATTTTAGAAAGATCCTGTTCGCTGAGCAGCATTCTGCGAAGATCGCCATCGGTAATCACGCCAGTAATTTTTTCGTTATCTGTTACTACCGTAATCCCGTGCGAAGAACCGCTTACTGAAATAATAATCTCCCGGATATTGGCATTTTCAGAAACCTGGGGCTTTTGAGAGGAAAGAAACTGCTCTACCTTTGCCGTAAGGTTTTTGCCTAAACTGCCACCCGGATGGAATTTAGCAAAATCATTTTCTTTAAAGCCGTTCAGTTCCATAAGGCAAACTGCCAAAGCGTCGCCCAAAGCCATTTGTACTGTTGTGGAACTGGTTGGCGCGAGTTTTATCGGGCAGGCTTCTTTTTCTACCGAAGAGTTTAAAATAACATCCGAAAACTCTGCCAGTTTCGAGTTCATATTTCCCGTCATTCCTATTAATGCGGAAGAATAGTCTTTCAGAAAGGGCAGTAGGTTTACAATTTCCGGCGAATTTCCTGAATTGGAAATGCAAAGCACCACATCAGTTTTCTGAATAACGCCCAAATCTCCGTGAATCGCTTCAGAAGCATGAAGAAACTGTGATGGAGTCCCTGTAGAATTCAGCGTTGCGACGATTTTGTTGCCTACATGGGCAGATTTTCCAATCCCGACGATAATGAGTTTTCCCGCCGCCGAGTTGATGAGTTCTGTCGCTTTAAGAAAGTTTTCATCCAGGCGGTTTTTCAGATTTTCAAGTTCTTTAATTTCAATGGAAATTGCATTTTTCGCTATTTGTAGAATTTCAGGATGATTCATCGGTGCTGATTTGAAAAAAGGAAATTTTTAATCCTATTAATATACGGAAATATTTTATTTTTCTGATGCTCAAAATTAAAGGTGTATTTTTTAATTTTGATTTTTATTTTCTAACTTTGGGTAAAATGCAAATTTAGTAAAGAATTTAAGACAGACTGCCAGAGATAAAGAATTTTCAAATAATAAAATAAAGTTCTTTCTTTAGCGATACAATGAATAATAAAAGATGAAAACAAAAAACGCCGATTTATCAAAAGAACTCAAAAAATATTTCGGCTTCTCAACATTTAAAGGTCAGCAGGAAGCGATTATAAAAAATTTACTCGACGGGAAAGATATTTTTGTACTTATGCCTACAGGGGGCGGAAAATCGCTGTGTTACCAGTTGCCGGCGCTTATTTCCGAAGGAACTGCCATTGTGGTTTCGCCATTAATTGCGCTGATGAAAAACCAGGTAGATGCTGTTAACGGGCTTTCTTCCGATCTGGGCGTTGCCCATGTTTTGAATTCTTCCCTCAATAAAACCCAGACCAAACAGGTTTTCGATGATATCAAAGCCGGACGCACCAAGCTGCTATATGTTGCCCCCGAATCACTGATTAAGGAAGAATATCTGGATTTTCTGCGGGATGTGAAAATCTCTTTTGTAGCCATTGATGAAGCGCATTGTATTTCGGAATGGGGACACGATTTCCGCCCGGAATATAGAAATCTGAAGCTTATTATCGATAAAATTGCAGATGTTCCGGTGATTGCTTTAACTGCAACCGCAACGCCAAAAGTTCAGGATGACATCCAGAAAACGCTGGGAATGACGAATGCGTTGGTTTTTAAAGAAAGCTTTAACCGCCCGAACCTCTTTTACGAAGTTCGCCCGAAAGTTAATATCGACAAAGAAATTGTAAAATTCATCAATCAGCATAAAGGAAAATCGGGCATTGTTTACTGTCTCAGCAGGCGGAAAGTTGAAGAATTTGCGCAACTGCTGCAGGTGAACGGAATCAATGCGCTGCCGTATCACGCAGGTCTTGACCAAAAAACCCGTGTTGCAAACCAGGATAAATTCCTGATGGAAGAATGTGATGTAATTGTCGCTACCATTGCTTTCGGAATGGGAATCGATAAGCCTGATGTAAGGTTTGTGATTCATTACGATATTCCAAAATCTCTCGAAAGCTATTATCAGGAAACCGGAAGGGCCGGAAGAGATGGCGGAGAAGGTTACTGCCTCGCATTTTATGATCCAAAAGACATCGAGAAACTTGAAAAGTTTCTTGCACAGAAACCCGTTTCTGAGCGCGAAATTGGCCTTCAGCTCCTGAATGAAGTGGTGGGTTATGCCGAAACTTCCATGAGCCGCCGCCAGTATATTCTTTATTATTTCGGGGAACAGTTCGATCCAATAAACGGCGCTGGTGCACAAATGTGCGATAATTCTGTAAATCCACCTACGCTGAAAGATGCGACCAAAGAACTGAATCAGGTATTGAAACTGGTAAAAGATCTCGAAGAGAAATTCAAGACTAAAGATTTGATTTCGGTTATTGTCGGGAAAGAAAATTCGGTTACAAAATCTTATAAACTTGAAACGAGCAAGTATTTCGGTTTCGGAAAAAATGAAACTGAAAATTTCTGGAAATCGATTATTCGCCAGGCCACAGTACAGGATTATCTTCAGAAAGATATCGAAACGTACGGTGTGCTGAAAGTAACAGAAAAAGGCAGAAAAGTTATTGACGGAAAAGATAAAACTCCATTTCTCATCGCTGAAGATCGCGAATACGATCTTGCCCAGTCCAAAGCAGATTCGCAGCAGGTTCAGGTGCAGCAAAACAGCGGTTTAGACGAAAATCTTTTTGTTCAGCTGAAAGAATTGCGCAAGTCGGTAGCCAAAAAACATGGCATTCCGCCTTATACGGTTTTCATGGATCCAAGTTTGGAAGATATGACCGTTCAGTATCCGGTCACCATTGAAGAAATCGGAAAAACCTACGGAGTTGGCGAAGGAAAAGCGAAAAAATACGGAAAGGAATTTGCCGAGTTCATTAAAAAATACGTTGAAGAAAACGGTATCGAGCGAACCCAGGACATGGTCATCAAACAGGTGGCAAATAAATCCAGTCACAAAGTTTTCATCATTCAGAGTACGGATAAAAAAATTGATCTCGAGGATATTGCGAAAGCTAAAAACCTTTCTATGGAGGATTTGCTGAAAGAAATGGAACGTATTGTTTATCAGGGAACGAAGCTTAATATTGATTATTATATCGATGAGAATTTTGATGAAGACATTGTAGATGATTTCATGGAATTTATGCGCGGTTCCGACAGTGACAGCATGAAAGTCCTTCTGGCCGAATTTGGCGATGATTTAAGTGATGAAGAAGTTCGGATGTTGAGGATTAAATTCATCTCTGATGTTGCAAATTAACGGTCAAAATATCCTGGTTTGACAGCTGTTCACAAAAAAAAATCCATTATTTTCATCCTTCCAGACCTTGAAACCGGCGGAGCGGAGCGAATTGTTACAACCATCGCTAATCATCTTCCACGTAACTTATTTTTGCCCAAAATAATGCTGTTGAGAAAGGAAGGCGGCTATCTCGATCTCTTAAAAGATGATATAGAAGTAATCGACCTGAAAACTCCAAGGATCCGACATTCTTTAAAGCCGATTTTGCTCGAAATAAAGAAAAGAAAACCCGATATCGTGTTCTGCGGTTTTGGGGAAATCAACGCTTATCTTTCATTATTTATTCCGCTTTTTCCGAAAACGAAATTCATTGCCAGAGAAACCAATGTTGTTTCCCAGCATGTAAAGCGTAAGGAAATTCGGTTTTTCTACAGATTTTACAGCAATTATCACCGGATTATTTGCCAGAGCGACGACATGGCGAATGATCTTATCGATAATTTTAAAATAAAACCTCATAAGATCATTAAAATCAACAATCCTGTCGATTTCGGTTTTATTGAAAAACAGTTGGAACTTTCGGTACGGCCGGAAAGTTTTAAATCTGATTTTAAAAATGTCGTTGCGATTGGAAATCTCTCTTACAGAAAAGGTTTCGATCATCTTTTAAAAGTATTCGGGCATTTAAAAAACGAAAAAATTCTGCTGCATATTCTCGGAGATGGCAGAGACAAGGTTTTGCTGCATCAGAAAAAGGAGCAATTTGGCTTGGAAAACGTAATTTTTCACGGTCAGCAGAAAAACCCTTATCAGTTCCTGAAATTCGCGGATTTATTTGTACTCTCATCACGCTATGAAGGATTTCCGAATGTGCTTTTGGAAGCCGGAGCATGCGGAATTTATTCACTGGCCAATAACTGTCCCGGCGGCATTAACGAAATTATTCAGCCTCAAATTAATGGTGAAATTCTCGCCATTGAAAACCATGAAGCGTTTGGCGAAAAGATGATCCAGATTTTAAAGGAACAACATTCAAGTGAGTTAATTCGTGATTCGATCCGTTCTCGTTTTTCAAAAGATAAAATTCTTAGCCATTACGAAAAAATTTTCTATAATTTATGATCTTAATCATAAGTTAATTTTAAAAATTTGTAAACTTTTTATCTCTTATAAATATTTTTAATATTGAATGTCAGTATTTTAAATAATTTAATTTGCAAACTTTTTTTTATTTAGATTATCTTCTGTAAATTTATTTCGAAAATAATAATATTTATGGAGGCTGAAAAAATTACTAAGAAACAAAAGGTTTATTCTTACAAAGATGCTTATGAAAGCACTTTACAATACTTTGACGGCGATGATCTCGCTGCGAAAGTCTGGGTAAGTAAATATGCGCTGAAAGATTCAGATGGCAATATTTACGAAAGAACACCGGATGATATGCACCACAGAATCGCCTCGGAAATCTCCAGAATTGAAGCCAAATATCCAAACCCGCTTTCTGAACAGGAAATTTTCAGTCTCATTAAAAATTTCAAATATATTATTCCGCAGGGAAGCCCGATGACGGGAATCGGGAACGATTTTCAAATCGCTTCACTTTCCAACTGTTTCGTCATCGGCAGCGGTACCGACAGTGATTCCTACGGAAGCATTATGAAAATTGACGAAGAGCAGGTGCAGCTGATGAAAAGACGCGGCGGCGTTGGTCATGATTTGTCACACATTCGCCCGAAAGGTTCTCCTGTGAAAAATTCTGCGCTTACTTCAACCGGTTTGGTGCCGTTTATGGAAAGGTATTCCAATTCCACGCGTGAAGTGGCTCAGGATGGCAGAAGAGGAGCGCTCATGCTTTCTGTTTCTGTAAATCACCCGGATTCTGAAGATTTCGTAAATGCCAAACTTGAGCAGGAAAAAATCACCGGCGCCAATATTTCGGTACGTATTGATGATGAATTTATGCAAGCCGTGGTAGGGAAGGAAGATTACGTTCAGAAATATCCGATTCACAGCAAAAATCCTAAAGTCAGCAAAGAGATTAAAGCGACCGATCTTTGGAATAAAATCATTCATAACGCCTGGAAATCCGCGGAACCGGGGGTACTTTTCTGGGATACCATTATCCGAGAATCGTTGCCCGACTGTTATGCAGATTTAGGTTATGAAACGGTTTCCACCAATCCGTGTGGCGAAATTCCGCTGTGTCCGTATGATTCCTGCAGACTTTTGGCCGTAAATCTCTTCTCTTACGTTGAAAATCCTTTTACCAAACAGGCGAAGTTCAATTTTGAGCTTTTCAAAGAACATGTAGCATATGCCCAAAGAATGATGGATGACATCATCGATCTCGAAATGGAAAAAATCGATGCAATTCTTTTGAAAATAGAATCTGATCCTGAAAGCAGCGACATTAAGGCTACTGAAAAAAATCTTTGGACAAAAATCCGCCAAAAAACCATAGAAGGCCGTAGGACCGGCGTTGGAATTACGGCGGAAGGTGATATGCTGGCTGCTTTAAATATTCAGTACGGAAGCAAAGAAGGCAATGAGTTTTCAACTTTAGTGCATAAAACTTTAGCACTTGCAGCCTACCGATCTTCAGTTGAAATGGCGAAAGAAAGAGGTGCTTTTGGGATTTATGATGCAAAAAGGGAAGAGAAAAATCCTTTCATTTTAAGAATTAAAGAAGCTGACCCCGCACTGTATAAAGATCTGCAGAAATTCGGCAGAAGAAATATAGCTTTACTTACGATCGCGCCTACAGGAAGCACTTCACTCATGTCGCAAACCACATCGGGCATTGAACCTGTCTTTCTTCCTGTTTACAAAAGAAGAAGAAAAGTAAATCCTAATGATAAAGACGTACGGGTTGATTTTGTAGATGAAGTTGGGGATTCCTGGGAAGAATATCTGGTTTTTCATCACCGTTTCAAGCAGTGGATGGAAGTGAATGGAATGGATACCGACAGAAACTATACTCAGGAAGAAATCAATAAAATAATCGAAGTTTCGCCTTATTACAAAGCCACTTCCAATGATGTGGACTGGCTGAGTAAGGTTGAAATGCAGGGCGCCATTCAGAAATGGGTAGATCATTCGATTTCTGTAACGATTAATGTTCCCAATGATGCGACTGAAGAACTCGTAAATCAGCTTTACATCAAAGCCTGGGAAGTTGGCTGCAAAGGGGTTACCGTTTATCGTGACGGTTCGCGTTCCGGGGTTTTGATTTCGAGTGAGGAGAAAAAAGAGGAAAAACCAGATGCTGTGAAACCTGTTTTTCCAACCAAAAGACCTCATATTCTGGAAGCGGAAATCGTCCGCTTTCAGAATAATAAAGACAAATGGATCGCTTTTGTAGGCTTGATCGATAAAAAACCTTACGAAATTTTCACCGGTTTGGCCGATGACGAAGAAGGTATTGCGCTTCCGCGATGGGTAAATGAAGGATTGATTATTAAAAACCGTGACGAAGACGGCAAATCCCGATACGACTTCCAATTTACCAATCTTCGCGGCTACAAAACAACCATTGAAGGGCTTTCGCATAAATTCAATCCTGAATTCTGGAATTATGCAAAACTTATTTCCGGGACTCTAAGACATGGAATGCCGATTGAAAATGTGGTAGAACTGATTAACCGTCTCGAACTCGATTCTGAATCCATCAACAACTGGAAAGCCGGTGTTGCACGGGCCTTGAAACGGTATATCGCCGACGGAACTGAAGCTTCGGGCAAATGTTCGAACTGCGGATCGGATCAGGTGGTGTATCAGGAAGGCTGCCTGATTTGTAAGAATTGTGGAAGTTCGAAGTGTGGATAATTTAAAGATTAATTTGATTAACATTTTTTCGTGTGAAAACTCGTTAAATCTGAAGTCGATTTTCAGGATTTCCGTGCCGCGAATGCATAAAAAAATCCGTAATTTTGTGCAACCTTAATTTTTAATCAATCAAATAAAAATAAAAATGAGTCAATTCGATGTTACCGTTATCGGTTCCGGTCCTGGTGGTTATGTTGCGGCAATCCGTTGCGCACAGTTAGGTTTGAAAACTGCAATTATAGAGAAATATCCTACCATGGGCGGTACATGTCTGAATGTTGGATGTATCCCTTCAAAAGCTTTGCTCGACAGTTCTGAACATTTCGAAAACGCAAAACATAATTTCGCCAACCACGGCATTATCATCGACGAGCCAAAAGCAGATTTGGAAAGAATGATCGCCAGAAAAAATGAAGTGGTAGACCAAACGACGAAAGGAATCACCTTCCTGATGGATAAAAACAAAATCACTGTTTTTGAAGGTGTAGGGAGTTTTGAATCTTCAACTCAGGTTAAAGTAACTAAAAACGACGGGTCATCTGAAATCATCGACTCCAAATATATCATCATCGCGACAGGTTCCAAACCAAGTTCGCTGCCTTTCATCACTTTAGATAAGGAAAGAGTCATTACTTCTACCGAAGCTTTGGAACTGAAAGAAATTCCGAAACATTTAGTCGTAATCGGAGGTGGTGTAATCGGTCTGGAATTAGGTTCTGTTTACAAAAGATTAGGTTCTGAAGTTACCGTTGTTGAATTTATGGATAAAATCATTCCTACAATGGATGGCGCTTTATCGAAAGAACTCAACAAAGTTTTAAGAAAGCAGGGCATGAAATTCATGCTTTCTACCGCGGTTCAGGCTGTCGAAAGAAACGGCGACACCGTAAAAGTTACCGCCAAAGACAAAAAAGGCGAAGAAGTAGTGGTTGAAGGGGATTATGTTTTGGTTTCCGTAGGTAGAAAACCTTATACAGACGGACTTTCCCTTGAAAAAGCAGGCGTAGATCTGGATGAAAGAGGAAGAGTAAAAACCAATGAACATTTGCAAACCAATGTTTCCAACATTTATGCAATCGGAGACGTTGTTGCAGGAGCAATGTTGGCGCACAAAGCTTCTGAAGAAGGCGTTTTGGTGGCAGAACAGCTTGCCGGACAAAAACCGCACATCAATTATAACCTGATTCCAGGCGTTGTTTATACCTGGCCGGAAGTAGCTGCAGTAGGAAAAACTGAAGAGCAGCTAAAAGCGGAAGGTGTTGCCATCAAAGTAGGTAATTTCCCGATGAGAGCGTTGGGGAGAAGCCGTGCTTCCGGTGATTTAGATGGTTTCATCAAGATTATTGCAGACGAAAAAACTGATGAGGTTTTAGGCGTGCACATGATTGGTGCGAGAGCTGCCGATATGATTGCCGCTGCGGTAACCGCGATGGAATTCCGTGCAAGTGCCGA
>JAHRWY010000275.1:0-3279 GCA_019104935.1 Kaistella sp. | reverse complement strand
ACAACGATCATGTCGGGAAGAAAAAATGCCCGATTGTAGATACCTGGTGGCAAACAGAAACCGGTGGGATCATGATTTCGCCGCTGCCTTTTGTAACTCCCACAAAACCGACCTATGCAACACTTCCGCTACCGGGAATTCAGCCTGTTCTGATGGATGACAAACGCAATGAAATCACCGGCAACCAGGTAGACGGCAATCTTTGCATCCGTTTTCCTTGGCCGGGAATTGCCAGAACGATCTGGGGCGACCACCAGCGGTATAAAGAAACCTATTTTACCGCGTTTCCGGGGAAATATTTCACCGGCGACGGTGCTTTGCGTGATGAAGTAGGCTATTACAGAATAACAGGACGCGTAGATGACGTGATTATCGTTTCCGGGCATAATCTGGGAACGGCTCCAATTGAAGACAGTGTTAACCAGCATCCGGCCGTTGCGGAGTCTGCAATTGTGGGTTATCCGCACGATATCAAAGGCAGCGCACTGTACGGCTATGTGATTCTGAAAGATACCGGCGAAAGCCGCGACCGGGATAATCTTCGTAAGGAAATTAACCAGGTGATCAGTGATACGATCGGACCAATTGCGAAACTCGATAAAATTCAGTTTGTATCGGCCTTGCCTAAAACCCGCTCCGGTAAAATTATGAGAAGGATTTTAAGAAAAATTGCAGAAGGCGATTTCGCGAATTTTGGCGATACCTCTACCCTGCTGAATCCGGAAATTGTTGAGGAAATTAAAAATGAGCGAATTTAAAGAAAACCGAATTCCATCGTAAAAAAAATCCCGCAACAACGCGGGATTTTTGTTTAAAAACATGAACACATCCTAAAAAACACTGATATAAAAAAGGGTTACATCACGGTTTTTTAAAAACTATGTTACGCATATATTTGTAATGGCAAATGCCAATTAACAAATAATACAATTACAATGAAAACAACAGTTGTAGGACTATTTTCAAGTTGTGATGAAGCAGTAAACGCAGCAAAAATCCTCAAAAAAACAGGATTGAAAAATCTTAAACTAGCCTGCAAAGAATTGTCAGATGACAGGAAAAACCTGTTAAGCGCGTATTTTGGTTCTTTTTTCGGCATATTTGCGAATAAACCGGTAAAAGTGCTGAGAAAAAAATCAGAAAATTTAGTTGCCGGAATATTTTCTAAAAATGCTGAAAAGCTTGAAAAAGCAAGAACAATTTTGAAAAACGCCGGCGCCGTACATGTTTTTTCATTCGAAAACATGTCCAGAGTAGAATCAAAATCAAAAGAATTTATTATGAAAATGATTGCCCTGGCAGCAAAATCTGAAATCCGGCTGCCGCTCTCATTAAAACACCATGAGTCGCACGAAGGAATTTCAATGATAACATAAAGAAATTCTTTCGGAAAACTTAAAATTTAACCTCTATAATAAGAAACCTTACGAGAAACCGTAAGGTTTTTTTACGCCTGGGCCTTTTCCTGTTTAATGCTTTTATAAAACCAATTATCATTTCCATATTGCTGGTTAATATGTTATCTTTGTGAAAAATTAGAAAAGATGAAGCTGAACTGGATATTACTCCATATTCATGACAAAATCAGCTCATAACAAGGTACCTAATAAAAATAAATACATGAAATTTTTTATCGACACTGCCAATCTTGAGCAGATTAAAGAAGCCCAGGATTTAGGAATTTTAGATGGCGTAACCACCAATCCATCGCTTATGGCAAAAGAAGGCATCAGCGGAAAAGAAGCAATCCTGAATCATTATAAAACCATCTGCGAAATTGTAGACGGCGATATTTCTGCGGAAGTTTTAAGTACGACTTATGAGGAAATGATTAAGGAAGGCGAAGAACTGGCAGCCATTCACCCGAATATCGTGGTAAAAATCCCGATGATTAAAGACGGCGTAAAAGCGCTGAAATATTTTTCGAACAAGGGAGTAAAAACCAACTGTACTTTAATCTTCTCTGCAGGGCAGGCGTTATTGGCTGCGAAAGCTGGAGCAAATTATGTTTCTCCGTTCCTGGGAAGACTTGATGATATTTCGGTTGACGGTATGAATCTGATTGAAGAAATTAGAATTATTTTCGATAACTATATGTTCGATACTGAGATTCTTGCAGCGTCCATCCGTTCGCCAATGCACATCATCAACTGTGCAAAAGTGGGTGCCGATGTGGTAACCTCTCCTCTTGCATCAATCTTGAATTTACTCAAACATCCATTAACCGACAGTGGTTTGGCACAATTTGTTGCTGATGCCAAGAAAATGGATTAAGCACATAATTTTATTTATAAAACCCACCTGATTTTTTCAGGTGGGTTTTTTATGGAAAACCATTAAAACATTTGATACAAAATATCTATCGTTCAATTAAATTGTGCGCAATATAATTCTGGACTATATTTGCAACTCGAAATAGTAAAATTTAAAAAAAATACAATGTCATTAATTGAAGATTTACAATGGAGACACGCAGTAAAGGCGTATGATTCCACCAAAAAAGTTTCAGAAGAAGATTTGAATAAGATTCTAGAAGCTGCAAGACTTGCGCCTACCTCTTCAGGATTACAGCCTTTCCGTGTGATTGTAGTGGAAAATCAGGAATTGAAAGAACAAATGGTAAAAGGAGCCCTTAACCCGGAGGTAATGAGAGATTGTTCCCATGTTTTGGTTTTCGCAGCCTGGGACAATTATTCGGCGGAAAAAATCGACAAAGTTTACGATTACCATACCGATGTTCGGGAATTGCCACGCGGTCGTTTCAGCAGTTATACAGATCAACTGAAAGTGATCTACGGCGCGCAGACCCCAGAAGAAAATTTCGCTCACACTGCAAGACAGACTTACATCGCACTAGGTTTAGCTATGGCACAGGCGGCGGAACTGAAAATTGACAGTACTCCTGCCGAAGGTTTCAGCAACGGAGTTATCGTACCGCTGTCTAGAAAAAGTTTTTCACCAATCTGATTTACCGTAAGCCGCTGATGCTCCCAAAGTACCATCATTACAAGATATTGCGGATAGGTAATATCGAGTTCTTCAAGTAACGGACGGTAAAGACCTGTGATTTCCTTTGCGATCACATACAAAGGGAAACATAGCTGATTACCTAACTGTGGAGTTTTGTGTTGATTCATGGCGGATTTAGTGATTTTCTAAATTATTTTTTGATGATGAATTCATCCATTGGGATACGAACTTTTTTCATCTTTGAAAGCCAGTCGTTCTCCGAATCTCTGTATCCTAAGTACAGTAAAGTTACACTTTTCAGTCCCAATT
>JAHRWY010000023.1:0-5225 GCA_019104935.1 Kaistella sp. | reverse complement strand
ACTCTGGTAAAACTTATCCTGAGGATTTGGCGGAAAATAACCGAGGAACACTCCGTTTTTCAACACGATTTTATCGAAACCGATTTCGGCGGCAATCCATTTTAATTCTACAGATTTCAAAAGATTTTTAGCTTCTGAAGGCAGTTTACCAAAACGGTCGGTAAGTTCATTTTCGAATTTCTGAAGATCTTCTTTATTCTGAATTTCTGCTAGTTTCTGATAAAGCGAAAGCCGTTCTTCAATACTCTGTACATAAGAATCCGGCAGCATCAATTCCAGATCTGTATCGATATTTACTTCTTTGTTGGATTTGAAGAGTTTTTTACGGTCTTCTTCATTTTCAAACAGTTCACTAAATTCTTCATCGTTCTGTAATTCTTCAAGGGCTTCCTGCATAATTTTCTGGTACGTGTCAAAGCCCATTTCGTTGATGAATCCGCTCTGCTCACCGCCTAACAAATCACCTGCGCCACGGATTTCCAGATCTTTCATTGCAATCTGAAATCCACTACCAAGATCCGAAAACTGCTCGATCGCTTCCAGTCTTTTTCTTGCATCCGAAGTCATCATATCGAACGGCGGCGTGATAAGATAACAGAAAGCTTTCCTGTTGCTTCGGCCAACTCTGCCGCGCATCTGGTGCAAATCTGCCATCCCGAAACGTTGCGCATCATTAATGAAAATGGTGTTTGCATTCGGAACGTCCACGCCACTTTCTACAATCGTTGTGGAAACCAGCACATCGTATTTCCCTTCCATAAAATCCAGAACATTGCGTTCAAGCTGCTTTCCTTCCATCTGTCCGTGACCGGTTATTACTTTTGCATCCGGAACCAACCTTTGAATAAGCCCTGCAATATCTTTAAGATTTTCAATTCTGTTATTAATGAAGTAAACCTGACCGTCACGCTGAATTTCGTAAGAAACAGCATCACGGATGACTTCTTCACTAAAGCCAATAATACTCGTTTCAACTGGCTGACGGTTTGGCGGCGGGGTTTTAATAACGGATAAATCTCGCGCGGCCATCAAAGAAAACTGTAAGGTCCTCGGAATTGGTGTAGCCGTTAAAGTAAGCGTATCGATATTATTTTTAATGGTTTTTAGTTTATCTTTTACCGAAACTCCAAACTTATGTTCTTCATCGATGATTAAAAGTCCTAAATCTTTAAATTTTACTGAACTCCCCACCAACTGATGCGTCCCGATTACAATATCGATTTTGCCTTCTTCAAGACCTTTCAGCGTTTCAGATTTCTGTTTGGCGGTGCGGAAACGGTTCATATAAGAAATATTTACCGGAAAATCCTTTAACCTTTCTTTAAAACTGCGGTAATGCTGAAATGCCAAAATCGTGGTTGGGACCAAAATAGCGACCTGCTTCCCATCGGTTGCCGCTTTGAAAGCCGCCCTGATTGCTATTTCGGTTTTCCCGAAACCTACATCACCACAAACCAAACGGTCCATCACTGTATCGTTTTCCATATCTTTTTTCACATCCAGCGTGGCTTTTTCCTGATCGGGAGTATCTTCGTAGATAAAACTCGCTTCCAGCTCGTTCTGGAGATAAGAATCGGGAGTAAAAGCAAAACCTTTCGCTGTTTTTCGCTGTGCGTAAAGTCTTATCAAGTCGAAAGCAATCTGTTTTACTTTAGCTTTTGTTTTCTGTTTCAAAGATTTCCAGGCAGGTGAACCGAGTTTGCTTAAAACAATTTCGCGTCCTTCGGGCCCATTATATTTTGAAATTTTATGGAGCGAATGGATGCTTACATAAAGTAAATCTCCGTTTTTATAAGTAAGTTTAAAACACTCCTGAACTTTCCCGTTGTTGTTCACTTTTACCAATCCCATGAATTTCCCGATTCCATGGTCGATATGCGTGATGTAATCGCCCACTTTCATCTGCATTAAATCCTTCAGGGTCAACTGTTCAGATTTGGCAAAGGTGTTTTTCGATTTAAATCTTTGGTAACGGTCAAAAATCTGGTGATCCGTATAGACCGAAATTTTATGGTCGAAATCTACAAAACCTTCATGAAGTTCAGATTTGAAAGATTTAAAGGGAATTTCCTGCTGTTCGGAACTGAAACTTCCCAGTTCTTCAAAGATTGACTCAAGCCTTTCTTTTTGCTTTTCGGTGGAGAAAGAAATCCAGATATCGTAATTAGAATCCCGTTTTTCAACCAAATCTTCAATAAGAAGTTCAAAGTTTTTATGAAAAGTCGGTTGCGGCGTTTGGTTGAGCTGAACCGAAAAATCATCCGTAATTTTCAAATTTTCCAAGGTAAAATCTACGGTTCTGAATTTTTGATAATCCTTCAGCAAATCCTCATCATTCACAAATAGTTCTGCCGGCGTTCTGTGTTTGATTTCCGTGTTCAGCGCTGCGAATTTTTCTTCTGCCTTGGCATAGAAATCCCGGTTTTTCTTCAGACCTAAAAACGCATTCTTAGAAACCACAAAACTGTCTTTCGGCAAAAGTTCAAAAAGAGAAACTTTCGTTCCGGAGACCGCGAAATTCATATTTGAAACCAACTGAAATTCGTTCACTTTTCCGTTGGTGAGCTGCGTTTCGATGTTAAATGTTTTGATGCTTTCAATCTCATTTCCGAAAAAAGAAATGCGGTAAGGCTCTTCGTTTGAATAGGAAAATACATCTACAATTCCGCCGCGAACAGAGAATTCGCCTGGCTCGGAAACGAAATCTGTCAGGTTAAAATTGAACTGCTGCAAAAGTTCTTCAGTAAAATCAAAATCCAGACTTTCACCTACTTTAATCTGATGAGAAATCGCCTTAAAATCTTCCTTTTTCAGGACTTTTTCCGACAAAGCCGAGAAACCTGCGACGATTACTTTAGGCTTTTTCGCTGAATTCAGCTTGTTGAGCACTTCGGTTCTTAAAACCAGGTTTGCGTTCTGGGTTTTCTCGATCTGGTAAGGCTCCAGATGCGTTGCGGGAAAATAAAGTACGTTTTCTTTCCCCAGAAGATCTTCCATTTCCGATGTTACATACAGCGCTTCTTCTTTATCTTCAATGATAAAAAGAATCGTTTTTTTCTGTGTAAGAAAAAGCTCCGCCGCGAAAACTGAGGGCGACGAACCCGCAAACCCTTTCACGGAGATATGTTGGTGAGTTTCTATATTTTTAAAAATTTCTTTCCCAAATTCGTTTCGCAACATATCGGGAAGAAAGGTTTCGTGTATGGCTTTTAACTGCATTCTTTAATTAAAATTTAAACCGTTTCGTAAAAAACAAACGGCGAAAACGATTCCGGGAAAATTCCGAAACCGTTCTGAGGACACAAATTTAAGGTATATTTCTGAAAATCTAACCATTACACTTTTATAGAAAAGTTAATTTTTAAACCCATAAAATATCATTTCTACAACGTTTAACCAGAACAATGCCAATAAAAGTTAAAAGAAAACGATTATGAATCGCTGGCATAATGTTTGAAAACCTGAAAAACATTAACATTAAAAATATTATTATGAAATTATCAGTTCAGAACAACAACAAAAGTTCACGTTTCAGAAATTCGTTCAGGTTTGTAGGCCTGTTTGTTTTATTATTTTCTTTAATTTCACTCAGCTCTTGCAGCCGTGATGATGATCCTGCAGACAATGATTTTTTTGCAGGAACCTACAACGGAAGCATTTCTTATAACGATGGCACCACATCTATTTCAAAAGACAACGGAAGTGTTTTTGTAACCAAAATCGCGAGTGGCACAAAGTACAATTTCAGATTTTCTGATGGAATCCCAGACCTTAATGGTGTTGAATTTGAAAAAACCGGTGACAATACCCTGGTAATGGTGGGATCTTCTGCAACATCTTATATCAGAATCGATAACAAAGACCTTAAAATTTTATATACCGCTAATGGAAAAACCTGGACAGCCAATGCGGTAAGGTAAACTAAACTTCATATAAAACCGAAACTGCCTCAAGATAATTGAGGCAGTTTTTGTATTTTCACAAAAATTATGCTGATGAAAATTTATTTGAAACCAAGCGCACTAATACTTTTCATCGCCTTACTTTTGCTGAGCTGCAGAAGCGATTCGCAGGACAACCCACGCGCTTATGTGGAAGGAAAAGTGATTTCGGCGACTGTTGATTACAATAAATTTCTCCTTAAAATCAGCAGCGAAAGCACCATTGTTGCAGAAACCATGTTGGCATCGGACGGAAACTTTAAACTTTCGGGACCGATAGGAAAAAATGGATTCGACATTGTTTCTACCGAAAAAATTAAAACTTTCAGCACTGATAAAACCGGCCTCCAAATTTCCTCCGACGGATTTAAAATCCGCGTTCCGGCGGGAATTACCTATATTAAGTTTAACGAAATTGTACTGGAGAAATGAGAATAATTATTGTTTTAATGTTACTGGTTTCAACCACCGCATATTCACAGAAAAAAAGGAAAGGGCTGGATGTGGTTTCCAATATTGATGTGAAGGTTTTGGCGATGAAACCTTTGGGAAACAACTCACTCGCCAAAGATCTTCAGCCATTTTATGGATTCGGATTTGGCGGAAATCTTATGACGCCGATTAATTTTGGAATCGGGCTCGATTACAGCGAGTATTTTTCAAACGTAAAATATGGCGAGCAGAATTTATACGGCAATATCGGTTCGCCAAGAATGACTGTTGTGGATGTATTTTTAACCCACCGAGAAAACATTTCGGATGATTTTATGGTCGAGGAAATGGCTGGATTCAGTTATTACCGCCTTACCAATCTTTATCTGGACAAGAGCGAAAAACTCAGGAACAACGCGATGGGCTTTCATCTTGGTGGCAAAGCAATTTATACTTTAGACGGACCTCAGCAGGTTTTTGCGGCCTTAAAGGCAAATTTCTATTATGGAAATGTTTATAATGAAAATCCACAGATTCAGAAATACTACAGCCGCTCCACATTTCTGAGCCTGAGCTTAGGTTACCGCTATAATTTCTAGCTTTAAAAAACCACGATATGATACAACGTTTTATTTTTTCTGCTGTTTTTCCCATCACATTTCTGATGTCACCGAATGGCTGCCAACCCGAATATGTTAGTAATTCCAGAATCTACGCTGAAGGCAAAATCTCACCAAACATGGCAAACATTCCCGTAAAACTATATGCGGAGGATATTTTGATCTCCGAAACCCACACCGATGCTTCGGGAAACTTCAAGCTTGGCGGCCCTGGAACTACGAAAGAAAAGAC
>JAHRWY010000165.1:0-3865 GCA_019104935.1 Kaistella sp. | reverse complement strand
TTCAGCAGAGATTTGTGCTTTTTACTGAAGATTTCCGGTTGTGTTGCAGTTTCCGGAGGTTTAGAGGTTGCAAGTGACCGGCTTTTGAAACTTATCGACAAAGGAGTTTCGGTAGAACAAGTCGCAAGAGTTACCCGGAATTTCACCGAAGCAGGAATTATGGTCCACTCCTATTTGATGTATGGCTTTCCCACACAAACGGTTCAGGAAACGGTTGATTCGCTCGAAATGGTTCGTCAGCTTTTTGAAATGGGAGTTCTGCAGAGCGGGTTCTGGCATCAGTTTTCAATGACTGCACACTCGCCTATCGGAAAAAATCCGGAAGAATTTGGAGTTGCGCCCTTGAAAAAAGAAATTTTATTTGCCCATAACGATGTTGATTTTACTGATAAAACTGGAATCGATCACAGTAAATTCGGTTATGGATTGAAAAAATCGCTGTTTAATTATATGCATGGGATTAATTTTGAAATACCGCTTCAGGAGTGGTTCGATTTTAAAATTCCAAGAACAACAATACATCCGGATTATATCCACGACTGCTTGCTGGAAACTGAAGATTTTAAAATCAAAGGAAATTCAAAAATAATTTTCCTGAGTAAAAATCCGGTTGCGGAAGATTTTGTAAAAACAAAAAAAGGAAATTCCAGGAAAATTACCCAACTCACATTCCATCTGAACACCAACATCGTAAAAATCGAACTGGAAAGTGAAAAAGCTCATTGGCTATTGAAAATGATGAAGGAAAATTCAATTGAAAATCCTAAAAAGGTTACCCTTCAACAGCTTAAAAATGATTTTGAGGAGCATTTTGAAGATTTCGAACTCTTCTGGTTTTCGAAATCTTTAAAACAGCTTAAGGAGAACGGAATTATTTTAAGTGTTTAAGCAGAAAATCATCCAAATAAAAATCCCGTCCTTTTAAAGAACGGGATTTTATTATGTGTAAAGATAAATTATTCAGCGAGAATAATTCCTTTATTGTTACTGAATTCGATAACACCACTTTTCACAGGGAAAGAAAATACACTTTCTTTTTCGTTTTCCTTAGTGAAATTTTTCGCGTACTTCTCATCAATTTCATTCGTAAAAACTCTCACTTTTCCATTGATTAACGAAGCTACGATCGCGGCGTGATCTTTCATAATATGGAAATCGCCGTTTTTCCCGGGAAGCAAAACTGATTTTACATCGCCTTCAAAAACTACAAATTCCGGAGTTAAAATCTTAATATTCATTATAAATTGCTTTTGGCTTTTGGCTAATTGCTAATTGCAACAAGCCAGAAGCAGTTTATGCGTTTTCAGCAAGCATTTTCTCACCAGCTTCAATCGCCTCTTCGATGGTTCCTTTCAGGTTGAAAGCAGCTTCTGGTAAGTGATCTAATTCACCGTCGATAATCATGTTGAATCCTTTGATGGTATCTTTGATATCTACCAATGCACCTTTCAGACCGGTAAACTGTTCTGCAACGTGGAATGGCTGAGAAAGGAAACGCTGTACTTTTCTTGCACGGTAAACAGAAAGTTTATCTTCTTCTGAAAGTTCTTCCATACCCAAAATCGCGATGATATCTTGTAAAGCTTTATATTTCTGAAGAATTTCTTTTACTCTTTGTGCACAGTCGTAATGCTCATCACCTAAAATTTCAGGAGTCAGGATTCTAGAAGTTGAAGCCAAAGGATCAACCGCAGGATAAATACCTAATGAAGCAATTTTTCTGTCCAATACGGTAGTTGCATCCAAGTGAGCAAAGGTTGTAGCTGGAGCCGGATCCGTAAGGTCATCCGCAGGTACGTAGATCGCCTGAACTGAAGTAATTGAACCATTTTTAGTAGAGGTAATTCTTTCCTGCATCGCACCCATTTCAGATGCCAATGTCGGCTGGTAACCTACTGCTGAAGGCATACGCCCTAAAAGTGCAGATACCTCAGAACCTGCCTGAGTAAAACGGAAAATGTTATCAACGAAGAACAAAACGTCTCTTCCCTGTCCTTGTCCGTCACCGTCACGGAAATATTCCGCGATTGTTAAACCTGAAAGTGCAACTCTAGCTCTTGCTCCAGGTGGCTCGTTCATCTGTCCGAATACGAATGTACATTTAGAATCTTTCATTTCTTCCATGTCAACTTTAGACAGATCCCATCCGCCGTTTTCCATAGAATGCATGAATTCGTCACCATATTTAATAATGCCAGATTCTAGCATCTCTCTCAAAAGGTCGTTTCCTTCTCTGGTTCTTTCACCTACACCGGCAAATACAGAAAGTCCACCGTGTCCTTTTGCAATATTATTAATCAATTCCTGGATCAATACTGTTTTACCAACACCTGCTCCACCGAACAAACCAATCTTACCCCCTTTTGCATAAGGCTCTACAAGATCGATTACTTTAATACCTGTAAAAAGAATTTCTGCAGAAGTAGATAACTGATCAAATTTTGGTGCTTCTCTGTGAATTGGTAAACCGCCGGTTTCTTTAGAAACTTCCTGAATCCCGTCAATAGCATCACCTACAACATTGAAGAGACGTCCGTAAACACCTTCTCCTGTAGGCATTGTGATTTGTCTGCCTTGTGAAACTACCTCCTGGCCTCTCTGAAGCCCGTCGGTTGCATCCATTGCGATACATCTTACAGAATCTTCGCCAATATGCTGTTCTACTTCAAGAATTACCTTGTTACCATCAGTTTTAGTGATTTCCAGTGCGTCATAGATTTTCGGAAGCTCTGCTGCATCTGCGAAAATTACGTCGATTACCGGACCGATAATTTGAGAAATTTTTCCTTTAATTTGGTTTGCCATTGCTAATTTTTTCTTGAGTGCAAATATAACGAAAGTTCCCAAATCTGCAATTGCTTTAAAAGAAGATTTTTATCATATTTGCACCATCAAAAATTCTTCTTTTGAAAATCATCAAAAATCTTCATGATTATTCCCCAAAAACTCCCTTGGCTCTTTCCATCGGAATGTTTGATGGGGTTCACCGCGGGCATCAAACCATCATCAAAAACCTGAATACCGCTGCCCAAAACAAAGGTCTGGAATCGGCAATTCTTACATTCTGGCCTCACCCAAGAACAGTTTTCAATCCAAATGATGATTTAAAACTTCTCAACACGATCGAAGAAAAAACATACCTGCTTGCGAAAAATAATGTACAGCATCTTTTTCTTAAAGAATTTGATGAAGCGTTCCGGAATTTGACAGGCGAAGAATTTGTGAAACAGATCCTTGTTGAAAAACTGAACGTGAAGCATTTAATTATCGGTCATGATCATACTTTCGGGAAAAACAGATCCGGAGATTTCAATCTGCTTCAAAAAATGTCTTCTGAATTAGGTTTTGATGTAGTGCAGGTTGAAGCTGTAGATTTTCAGGACCGACATATCAGCTCAACGCAGATCAGAAATGCGCTGATGAATGCTGATATTGCTGCAGCGAATGAAATGCTGGGATATCATTATTCTGTTTCTGGTGAAGTGGTTCATGGGAAGAAACTGGGCAGAACAATTGGTTACCCAACCGCAAATATTTCGGTTAATCCGATGAAGTTTTTACCTAAAAAAGGAGCTTATATCGTTGATGTTTTTGTGCAAAACAACCAGTTCAGAGGAATGCTGAGCATCGGAACCAACCCTACGGTAGATGGAAAGTCGCTTTCGACAGAGGTTTATATTCTGGATTTTAGTGCAGATATTTATGGTGAAGCCATTTCGGTAAACTTTCGGCAATTTCTACATGATGAAATAAAATTCGATGGCTTGCAACAGCTTATTGAAAAGCTTGATGAGGATAAAAAGCTCACAGAAAATTTCGAATTTTAACTGTTTTCTACTTCTACTTTCATTTTTTTCGTCAGGGA
>JAHRWY010000126.1:0-4620 GCA_019104935.1 Kaistella sp. | reverse complement strand
CTTACTTTATTTCTTCTGAAGGAACCAATGCCTATTATTCAAAAGATTATAGCACTGCAATTTCCAAATTATCAGAAGCGATCAGATTATATAATGACCAGTGGACTCATAATACCGAAGTTTTTTATTTAGGACTTTCTTACTGGCATATTGGCAAAGAGCGGCTGGCAATTAAATATTTAGAGGAAATCGATAAGCATTACGAAAAAACAAAAAAGCTGGATCCACAGTTCCGGTCGGCCTACGAGATCCTCATTAAATATTACAACTCCACCGGCGACACAAAAAAACAGCTGGAATATATCAACAAACTGATGTTCCTGGACCGGTCCTACGAAAAAAATTATAAATACCTCTACCAAAGAATTGTAAAAGAATACGACACCAAAAAATTAGTCGCCGAAAAAAACAGAATCGAAAATACACTCCAGAAACAGCGAATTATCTTCGCAGCCATATTTTTATCCCTGCTTACTGGATTTCTATTTTTCGGATTCAGGATTTACCGGGAAAAACAGAATTATAAAAAGAGGTTTGAAGAGATTATCGCCCGCCAGAACAGTAACGAGGATCATACTGAAAAAGTTATAACATTCGAAAACGGTATAGCCAACACACCAAAATTCGATTACGAATTCTACAACAAAATTCCGGGTCTGAATCCCATTTTTGTTGAAAACATCTTAAAGCAGCTTGAAACCTTCGAAAAAGAAGAAAAGTTTCTTGATCCACAGATTTCGCAAAAAACGCTGAGTGAAGAATTAGGCACCAATTCAACTTACTTCTCCAAAATCATCAATACCTACAAAGGCAAAAACTTCACGCTTTACATCAATGATCTTCGGTTAGATTATATTATTGACCGCCTGAAAAATGATGTGAAATATATCAATCTCGATGTAAAAGAGCTTGCTGCCATTGCAGGATTCTCGAGTACCGACAATTTTTCCGACAATTTCCGCAGGAAATTCGATCTGAAACCTTCTGTCTTTATCAAAATGATGAAGGAAAAACTGTAAATTCCTGTATTAAAGTTCAAAAAATTGAAAACAAAAAAAACGGCGCCAAATTAATTTGGTGCCGTTTTCTGTAAAACGTAAAATTTAAAATTATAAAATTAATTTTTAAGGTTAGCAGTAAGGTCTAAATCTGATTCTTTAATAAATGCATCAATAATTTCAAATGCTCTCTGTTCATCCTTCAGGTTTACCATTAATTTTATGGTGTTCGCCGTAGGTGTAGTAGTAAATGACATGTATTTATCGTTTAAAAACGAAACGATTTTGGCCGCATCCAAACGGGATTTTACCAGTTGAATTTCTGATGGACTCTCGCTTTCAAATACCGATACTCTTGTTTCTCTTTCCATAATCTCTTCATTTAGAGCAATAAATGTAGCTAAAATTTCTTAAAGAGAATGTTAAGTTTTTATTAAATTTATTATTCAGTACCTAAGATTATATTTTATTTACGCTGGCCGCAATTTTATCAAGCGCAATTTGGATTTCTTCTTTCGTCACATTAAGATGCGGACGGAACCGGATCGACTGGTCGCCACAAGCCAGTATAATTAAACCATCATCATACAGTATTTCGCGGATTCTGTCACGTGCAGCACCATCCGGCAGATTGATGGCACACATCAAACCGCGGCCTCTTGCGGCCGAAATTTTTTCAGGAAACTGCTGCTCAAGTTTTTTAAGTCCCTCCAGAAGATATTCGCCTACCACTTTTGCGTTTTCTACCAGATTTTCTCTTTCGATCACTTCCATGGTCAGCTTGAAGCGCATCATGTCCACGAAATTACCGCCAAAGGTTGAATTGATGCGGGAGCTTTCTCTGAAAACGTTGTTCGGAATTTCATCAAATTTTTCCTTGTTCGCCAAAACGCCACAAACCTGGGTTTTCTTCCCGAAAGAAATAATATCGGGTTTCGCAGTGAAATGCTGGAACGCCCACATTTTTCCTGTAATGCCGATACCCGTTTGCACCTCATCGAAAATCAGCAGAATTTCATTCTCATCGCAGATGTTTCTTAAACCCTGGAAAAATTCGTCCCGGAAATGATGATCACCACCTTCAGCCTGAATCGGCTCAATAATAATACAGGCCACCTGATCAGGATTGCTGAGGATGGCTTCCTGAATATGCAGCAAAGCCAGTTGTTCATGCTTAATAGTTTCCTCTAAATTTTCTTCGGTAATGGGGAAATTCAGATGCGGGTTAAGGATTCTCGGCCAGTTAAATTTAGGAAAATACTGATATTTTCTTGGGTCTGAAGTATTAGTTAAACTTAAAGTATAACCGCTTCTGCCGTGAAATGCCTGCTTGAAATGGATGCAAATTCCGGCTTCAGTGTCCAGCCCTTTTTCGAAGTTTTTTCTCGTTTTCCAGTCGAAGCAGGCTTTCATGGCATTTTCTACTGCCATGGTTCCGCCTTCAATAAAAAAGATGTACTGAAGTTCTTCAGGAATGGCAACTCTTGAGAATACCTCCATGAAATCTGCAAACTCCTGGGAATAAACATCAGCCAAAGTTGGTTTGTTCACTGCCATTTTGCCGAGCCAGGCAGATTTTTCAACAAGATAAGGGTGGTTATACCCAATCGACGCCGACCCGAACATCGAGAACATATCGAGATATTCCTTTCCTGTATTCCGGTCATGAATCCAGCTTCCGTGAGATTTTTCAATGTCCATTACAAAATCGAAACCGTCGGCGAGCATGTGTTTCGAAAGAGTTTCCTTTACTTTATTTGTTATTTGCGGTTGAGGTGCAATTGCGTTCATATTAATACTGTGATTTAGTGTTGGTTAAGGTTAAAATTTAAATTGCGTCGGTTTCATTCTCGGCATCTCCCGAAAGATCGAACTTAATTCCCTGTGCAAGCGGCAGACTGGTGGTATAATTAATGGTGTTCGTCTGGCGTCGCATGTAATATTTCCATACATCCGAACCGGACTCGCGGCCGCCACCTGTTTCTTTTTCACCACCGAAAGCACCGCCGATTTCAGCGCCGGAGGTCCCGATGTTTACGTTTGCAATTCCACAGTCGGATCCTGCCTGGGAAAGGAAAAGTTCAGCTTCGCGGAGATTCTGCGTCATGATTGCAGAACTTAATCCCTGCGGAACATCGTTCTGTAAAGCGATGGCTTCATCGAGTGTTTTGTATTTAATAAGGTATAAAATCGGTGCGAAGGTTTCGTGCTGCACGATTTCATAAGAATTTTCAACTTCAGCGATGCACGGTTTTACATAACAGCCGGAGCTATAATCTTCGCCTTCCAACAGCCCGCCTTCTACCGCGAATGTTCCGCCTTCTTTCTTACATTTTTCAATGGAGTTGAGATATTGTGCAACAGCATCTTTATCAATCAGCGGTCCTACATGATTGTTTTCATCGAGTGGATTGCCGATTTTAAGCTGTCCGTAAGCTTTCACCAAACGGTTTTTCACTTCATCATACACCGATTCGTGAATAATCAAACGTCTAGTAGATGTGCATCGCTGTCCGGCAGTTCCCACAGCACCGAAAACAGCCCCGATTACCGACATATCCAGATCGGCATTTTCGGTAATGATGATGGCATTGTTACCTCCCAATTCAAGGATTGATTTGCCGAATCTTTCTGCCACATTCTTCCCGACGATACGTCCTACGCGCGTAGAACCTGTAAAAGAAACGAGGGCGATATTTTTATCATTTACGAGCTGTTCACCAATTTTATGATCGCCTACGATCATCGATGAAATTCCTTCCGGAAGGTTATTTTCCTTTAAAACTTCAGAAATAATATTCTGGCAGGCGATGGCGCAGAGCGGTGTTTTTTCTGAAGGCTTCCACACGGTTACGTTCCCGCAGATCCACGAAAGAGCTGTATTCCAGGACCAAACTGCTACCGGAAAGTTGAAGGCGGAAATTATCCCGACAATTCCCAGCGGGTGATACTGCTCGTACATTCGGTGGCCCGGTCTTTCGCTGTGCATGGTGTAACCGTGAAGCTGTCTGGATAAACCAACCGCGAAATCGCAGATATCGATCATTTCCTGAACTTCGCCTAAACCTTCCTGCAGAGATTTTCCCATTTCATAAGAAACCAACTTTCCGAGATCATCCTTATACTCACGCAGTTTAAGACCAAACTGACGTACCAGTTCGCCCCTTTTGGGTGACGGAATCATGCGGAATTCCTTATAGGCAGCCTTCGCAGTTTCGATGACTTTGGTATAATCTTCCGCACTTGCGGTTTTTATTTCTGCGATAAGTTTTCCGTCTGTAGGAGAGTAACTTTCGAGCATATCCCCAGAGGCAAAGTAGCTGCCGCCGGAAGAGACGCCGTTATTCTGCTGAGATATTCCTAAGTTTTCAAGTGATTTTTCAATACCGTAATCGGTGGTTTTACTGGACATAAATATTAATTTGAGTTGCCTTTAAAGATAGGGTTTTTAGCTAAATCTGAAAAACTTTTAACAATTTTAATCAGGAATACCAATGAATCTGATTTAACTCAGTGCCATGTCTTGAACAGGTGGCAAAGAAAATGTTTATTTTTGCTCAAATTGTTAATATGGAAAATCGGCAACCTGGAAACAACGGAAGTTCTAAATTTAAATTATGGT
>JAHRWY010000096.1:0-3451 GCA_019104935.1 Kaistella sp. | reverse complement strand
GGCGACGTTTTCGCCTATAATTATATCACAAGAAACCGTCTGAAAAACTCGCTTACGCTTTCTGAAGATGAAGTAGAGCGTTTGTTGGCAGAAAAAGTTCCGTATGTGGTGCGTTTCAAAATGCCTATCGACCGAATCTTGAATCTGGAAGACATCATCCGCGGAAAATCTTCGGTAAATACCAATACACTGGATGATAAAGTTTTGGTAAAAAACGACGGAATGCCTACTTACCATTTCGCAAACATCATCGATGACCACGAAATGGAAATCACACATGTTATTCGTGGTGAAGAATGGTTGCCTTCCCTTGGCCTACACTATTTGTTGTATGAGGCAATGGGTTGGGAAAGACCTCAATTTGCACATCTTTCTTTAATTCTGAAACCTGAAGGAAAAGGAAAACTCAGCAAAAGAGATGGTGATAAATTTGGTTTCCCGGTATTTCCTTTGAATTTTAAAGATCCTGAAACCGGAGTTGTATCTAAAGGCTACAGAGAAGAAGGTTATCTTCCCGAAGCATTTATCAACATGGTTGCGCTTTTGGGCTGGAGTCCGGCCAACGACAGAGAAATTCTTTCGCTGGAGGAAATGACAAAGGAATTCGATCTTCACAAAGTTCATAAGGCCGGAGCACGCTTCAGTAAAGAAAAAGCAGAGTGGTTTAATCACGAATATTTGAAGTTGACTTCCGATCAGGAAGCGCTCGTTTTACTAAAAAATGTGGAAGGTGTAGATCTTAGTCATTTCAGTGATGACCAGATGCTTAAAATAATTTCTTTAATGAAGGAAAGAGCCACCTTCATCAAAGATATTTATACCGACGGTAAATTTTTCTTTGAAGCACCTTCATCATACGACGAAAAAGCGGTGAAAAAAGCCTGGAACGAGCAAACCGCATCCCTGATGGATGATTTTGCAGAAGCATTGCACGGAACTGAAATTTTCGAAGCTGACAATTTAAGACACATTATTCACGATTTCGCTGAAACCAAAGGTTTAGGAATGGGTAAAGTGATGATGCCACTGCGTTTAGCTTTAGTTGGGGAGTTGAAAGGTCCTGATGTTCCGGATATTCTTCAGGTGCTTGGCAAAGAAGAAAGTGTGGGCAGGATAAAAAATGCAGTGAATAATATCAGCTGATTTTCTATTATTTTTCCTAAATTTGAAAGATTAATTCTTAACTAAAGAAATGGAGTATTTAAATTTTGAACTTCCCATAAAAGAGCTGATGGATCAGTACCAAACCTGTTCATTGGTAGGTGAAGAGAGCGGAGTAGATGTGAAACTTGCCTGCTCGCAAATTGAAGATAAAATTGTAGAAAAGAAGAAAGAAATTTACGGCAACCTTACCCCATGGCAGAGAGTACAGTTGTCCCGTCATCCGGATCGACCTTATACTTTAGATTTCATCAAAGGAATTACCGATAAAGACAGTTTCCTGGAACTTCACGGTGACCGTAATTTTGCCGATGATCCCGCAATGGTCGGTGGATTGGCAACAATTGACGGTCAAAGGGTGATGATCATCGGAACCCAAAAAGGGAGAACCACGAAAGAAAGACAGCTCCGCCGTTTCGGGATGAGTAATCCCGAAGGTTACAGAAAAGCTTTAAGACTGATGAAACTGGCAGAGAAATTTAAAATTCCTGTGATTTCATTGGTTGATACTCCCGGAGCTTATCCAGGATTGGAAGCTGAAGAACGTGGACAGGGAGAAGCAATTGCAAGAAATATTTTTGAAATGACCATGCTTAAAACCCCGATTTTCGTTTACATTATTGGCGAAGGAGCGAGTGGTGGAGCATTGGGAATTGGGGTTGGCAATAAAGTGTATATGTTAGAAAATACTTGGTACACCGTAATTGCTCCTGAAAGCTGTTCCTCAATTCTGTGGAGAAACTGGGATCATAAAGAAGATGCAGCCAACGCGCTGAAATTAACTCCTCAGGATGCACTGAGAGAAAAATTTATAGACGGAATTATCGAGGAGCCGCTTGGAGGCGCACATTACGATCCGCAGGTTGCTTATGAGCACTTAAAGACTTCGATTTTGCATAACATCAAGGCTTTCTCTTCATTTACCGGTAAAGAACTTGAAACCCAAAGACAGGATAAATTTATCGCGATGGGTCAGTTTAAAGGATAATAAAAAAATCGAAATAAATCAATAGAAACGGGCTATAGCCCGTTTTTTTATGTGCAAAACTGATGGCTTTAGCCAAAGTTCCTCAATGATTATAAAACGAAAAATCCGGCAATGAATTTGCAGGATTTTTTATATTTCGTATGAAAATTTTATTATTCGAAAAGTTCAGTAGTATTCAAAACGGTTACTTTGCCATCTTCACACCGGATTGCTTCACCCGGGAAATTCTGAATCATGTGGTAATCATGCGTTGCCATCACTACAGCCGAATTATTTTCGAACGCCACCTGCTTCAGTAAAGTCATAATTTCGTTAGAAGTTTCGGGGTCCAGGTTACCAGTAGGTTCATCGGCAAGGATGAGTTCTGGGTGGTTTAGCAGGGCTCTCGCAATCGCAATACGTTGCTGTTCACCTCCTGAAAGTTCGTGCGGCATTTTGTGTTTTTTCGATTTCATGCCTACACTTCCCAAAACTTCATTTATCCGGTCGTCGATTTTAGTTTTGTCATTCCAACCCGTAGCTTCCAAGACAAAACGCAGGTTTTTCTCTACGGTTCTGTCGGTAAGCAACTGAAAATCCTGGAAGACGATTCCCAGTTTTCTGCGCAGGTTCGGTACATCAGACATGCGAAGTTTGGCAAGATCGAATCCTGCAACATTACCTTCTCCACCGGAAAGTGGAATGTGTCCGTAAAGTGTTTTCAGCAAAGAACTTTTTCCGGAACCTGTTTTTCCGATAAGATAGCAGAATCTGCCTTTTTTGATATGAAGGTTTACGTCGTTCAGGACCGTAAAATTTTTCTGGGCAATTTTAGCACTTTTCAGGCGGATTACATCCTGGCCTTCGTGAGAGGAATGTGGCATACTTTATCTGATTGTTGTTGAATCTTCCCGCTAATTCCGGGATTAATGATGTTGCAAATAACCTTGCCAAAAATAAAGAAAAAGTTTGTGTTTGTGCTTAATTTTGGCAAATTTTAACAACAAAAAATGCCTGAAAATTTACTTTTCAAGCATATTTGTATATGATAATTTCTGAGATTATCTCTTAGCTCTCGCCGAGCTAATACTTAAACTCTTTCTGCCTTTTGCTCTTCTAGCTGCCAAAACTCTTCTTCCGTTAGGAGTTGACATTCTTTCTCTGAAACCGTGCTTGTTTCTTTTTTTTCTTTCTGATGGCTGGAATGTTCTCTTGCTCATTGCTAATATTTTTTAGTAAAAACTATATCTTATTTTTCAGACTGCAAATATATGAAAGTTTTTACTTTCTGCAAACATATTTGAATTATTTTCAGTGAATGTA
>JAHRWY010000081.1:0-9993 GCA_019104935.1 Kaistella sp. | reverse complement strand
TTTCCTTCAAAATCCACAACCGTAGGCTCAATTCCGTTTTTTTCACAAAAATCCTGAAATGCAGAATTATCATTGATATCATCACTGATGAAAACACCGCCTCTTCTTAATCGCGGATAAAGCTGACTGTAAGCCCACATCATGCCTTCATAGGCTTTATCGGAATCATAATGCACCACATCAATTTCCTGTGTTTCACCGAAGATCTTCGGTAAAGACTCTCGGTCGGCATGACGGAAGAGTTTCCAGCTTTGTTTCAATTTTTCCGGAACAACATAACCAACATACTGATCTCCATTTTGTCCTAAATACGGCATATCTGAACTGTAAAGAGTTCCTCCTCTTTTTTCCAAAGACAGCAGAGCAGCCAATGAAGACCAACCGTAAGCTACACCGGTTTCCACTACAGATTTCGCTTCAGTAAATTCGCAGGCTTCATAAATCAGTTCAAGCGCACCGGCGCCACCCATTTTCACAGGGCATTCCTCTTGCTTCTTCAATGCTTCATTATAAATCGACCTGTGAAGATCTGCAAAACGTTCGGCCTTCTTGCCAAACAGTTTTAGAATGGCTTCCTCCTGGCTCACAGCACGTTGAGATGCCCACAAATTGGTTTTCTCCTTACCTTTGAAGGCACTGTTTCTGTTGAAAATATTTTTGATGATTTTCCTGCCCAGTTCCGGGTACAGGTCTGGGCGCTGGATATAGCCCACCAAAGTTTTTGTAACTCGTTTTAATTCGCCCACTTGTGTTGATTATTCAACAAAAATAAGTAAAAATCCCAAACATCGGGAAAACCGATTATATTTGTAATAGAGCGATTGATGCTGATGATTGTTTAATAACCTGCAAATGATGAAATTTTCTGTCCTTGTGGCCAATTATAATAACGGGAAGTTTTTCCGGGACTGCTACCAGTCGATCCTCGCACAGACGTACAGCGACTGGGAAGTGGTTATTCTTGATGACAAATCAACCGACAATTCTCTCCGGATTATTCGCGAAATTATTGGCGAGGATTCCCGTTTTCGGATCTATGAACATCCACAGAATGAAGGCGTAGGAGTCATCAAAGCTAAACTTATTGAACTGGCAGCAGGCGATATTTGCGGTTTCGTAGATCCCGACGATGCGATTATGCCAAAAGCCATCGAAAATGCAGTCGCTGTATTCAAAAATAATCCGAAAACGGTGCTTACGTATTCCAGGTTAATGAAATGCGATAAAGATCTTCAGCATTTGCAGCCTTCAAAATGTACCAAACAGATTACAAACGGAGATCCTTATTTTTTTAACTGCCCTATTGTCATCAATCATTTCGTGTGTTTCAGGAAAAATATTTATTTACAGACCGAAAAGATGAATCCCGAATTAAGAATCTCTGAAGATCAGGATCTCTATCTGAAAATGTATGAAAAAGGTAATTTTAAATTCATCAATGAAATCAATTACCTCTACCGCACCCATTCCGGAGGTATTTCGCAGAACGACAATAAGAAAAAATCCTACGAATACTGGGGGAAAGTAATTTGGGACAGCATGCAGAGAAGGGGTTTAAAAACCATTCATGGTAAAAAAGTTCCCGAAAAATTCAATACTTCAGAAGAAATATTCCGCCTGCTCGAGTATCAGAATTCTTATTTTTACAGACTAAAGAAAAAAATTTCTGCAGCAATTTTCAGTTCATCAGATTAAGAGCTTTCGGGCCGAAAAGAAAACCTTTATCTTTGTGTATTAACCACCATTGCGGTGACTATTTCAGATCATTATCCTCTCATGATGTTTTCAATTCTTATTGCCAATTATAATAACGGAAGATTTTTTACAGATTGCTACCACTCGATCATTTCGCAAACCTATACGGATTGGGAAGCGATTATTGTAGACGACGGTTCTACCGATAATTCTTTGGAAATAATCGAAAGTCTTACGCGTGGTGATAAAAGATTCAAAATTTTCACCAACCAAGAAAACCGGGGCTGTGGCTATACCAAACGGAAAACTTTGGAATTTGCGAGCGGTGAAATCTGTGGTTTTCTGGATCCTGATGATGCACTGGAAGAAAATGCACTCGAACTTTCGGTGAAGCAATATCACGAAAATAACATTGTTGCCACCTATTCAAAAATTACGTTCTGTGATCCGAAACTGAAGCCTGTGAGTGATTTTAAGAAAATTCAGCCAATTCTGAATGATCAGTATTTCTTTAATCTCCCCATTCAGATTCATCATTTTTTTACGTTCCGAAAAAATATTTATGATAAAACCGTGGGAATAAATCCTGATCTAAAGTCGGCGGTGGATCAGGATCTATATCTCAAAATTCTGGAGCAAGGTGACGTTAGTTTCATCCCGGTAAACCTTTATCTTTACCGCAGGCACGCAGAAGGAATTTCGCAGCATTCCTCCAAAATCAAGGCTAAAAATAATTTTGCCAAAGTGATCTGGGAAACTTTTAAAAGAAGAGGAATCACCGAAATCAATGGCCGGAAAATCCCCGAAACCTACCACAATGCGCAGGAAATTTTTGATTTACTGAATTACCAGAACGAGATTCCTTTCCGTTTGATAAAAAAACTGAAAATGCTTTTTCAGAAATTTTCATGAAACAAACCAACAGCAATACTCAAGGGATAATGCCTGCGCTCACAGGGTTTCGCGCCATTGCCGCATGGATGATTTTTGTGCTTCATTTTTTTCCTTACAACAATCCTGCAGCTCCGGATTTGCTTAAAAATTTTATCAGAGAATGGCATATCGGTGTCGACATGTTTTTCGTCCTCAGCGGATTTCTAATTACGTACCGGTATTTCGACCAGACTCCGCTCCAATTCAAAAAATATGCAGTTAACAGGTTTTCAAGGATTTACCCGATGTATTTTCTGATTACAATTGGTGTTTTTGTAGATTTTTTAATCAGAAATCAGTTCTGGAATAGCGAAAAAACAGTGGAAGCAGTTTTGAGCTTCACCATGACCAAAGCACTTTTCAGGCAGTATTTCTTCACGGCGGGGATTTCTCAGGGTTGGACTTTAACCCTTGAAGAGCTCTTTTACTTCAGCGCCCCGTTCTTTTTCATTTTAATTAAAAAAAACCGGAAGTGGTTTTATATTTTGCCGTTGCTTATCTTTATTTTTGGGGTAACCCTGAAGTATTTGGCGGGTTTAACACCAAATCCATGGGGTTTTATGCAGAATAATATTGCGGTGTTTATTTTTGAATTTTTTACAGGAATGGGTCTCGCCATACTTCTTAAGAAACAAAAAGACAGAAAATTCAGCACCTGGTGGGTAACCTGGTTTGGGATGGGTTTTATACTGCTCTATCTTATGCTGAATCCTTTCGGTTACGGCAGCCCGGATCTTATCCGAGCCATGATGGTAATCACTTTATCCGTGTTTGGGATCGCACCTTTGTTATGGGGACTCATCCACGAACGCACGATTGTAAGCCGTTTTTTGTCAACAGACACCATGGTTTTGCTGGGTAAAAGTTCCTACGTCTTTTACCTGATTCACAAAGGCTTTATTCCTGTTCTCATTTATGACTATATTGCGGAAAATGTCGCGGTCATCTTCATACTCATCACCGGTTTATCGATACTGATGTTTAAATATATCGAGGAGCCTTTAAATCTCTGGATCAGAAAAAAATATGCAAAATAAAAATTCCGTTTCACCGAAAATCAAGATTCTCTTCCGACACCGTTCCATGGAAATGGGTGGAGTTGAAAAAGTGATGCTCAGTATTCTGAATAACCTGGATCCTGAAAAATTTGAAATGACTGTGCTGCTGAATCTCAATCAGGGCGAACTTCGTAACGAATTTCCCTCACACGTCAGGAAAGTATTTTTAACAGACGGAAAAGAAGATTTTTCGAAAAACAGATTCTTCCAAAAAATTCAGCTTTTACAGCGAAAATGGAAACTCGAAAAATTCAGGAAAAATCCCGACATTATTGATAAAGATTATCTTAAAGAAAATTACGATATTGAAATCGCAATGACCTACAATGATTTTGAATCTGTTCTGAGTTCTTCCAATAAAAATTCTAAAAAGATCGGCTGGTTCCATTCTGAAATTGATTTGCCAAAACTTCAGCCACTTGTTCCGAAAATTCTCGGATATTTTCCTCAGTTCGATCATATGGTGTACTGCTCAGAAAAAATCATGCAGATTATGCACCGCACTTATCCCAACCTCCAGTATCCGCCGGAAAGCGTGATAATCAACGCAGTTCCTGCTGATGAAATCAGGAAAAAAAGTGAAGAAAAAATTCCTGATTTTAAAAACAGACCGGTTTTTGTTTCCGTCGGCAGGCTTCATACCAGAAAAGGCTACCATAAACTGATGGACGCGCATCACCGGCTTTTAAAAGAAGGTTTCGGACACTCGGTGGTGATTATAGGTGACGGAGAAGAGCTTCCCAACCTTTTGCTACAGCAGAAAAATCTGGGCGTTGAAGAAACTTTTATTTTCGCCGGCAATAAAATGAATCCGTATCCTTATATTAAAAATGCAGATTTCTTCATTATGCCCTCCGAATCCGAAGCGTGGCCTCTCGTGATTTCAGAAGCACTTATTCTGCAGAAACCTATTATAGCAACAAAGGTTGGCGATGTTGACCTTATGATTGAGGACGGCAAAACCGGCCACCTGATCCGTTACGAAACATCAGAAATTTATGAGGCGATGAAGAAATTTTTAACCGATAAAACCTTTGTTCAAAACTTGAAAGACAACCTCATCAACATTGAAGAACAGTTCGATAACCGAAAGATTTTTAATGAAGTTGAAGAAATCCTTCTTAATTTAGTAAAAAAATAAAAATGCTTCTGCTCTACCGGATTATTTTAAAGATTCATACTTCTTACCAGTTTTTCATTCAGCAGATTTATCTTAGAATCTGTCTGGCCAAAGGCCTGAAAGTCGGAAAAAACGTCCGTTTTGTTGAAGTTCCGCAGTTTGGTACAGAACCTTTTCTTATTGAAATCGGAGACGAAACCACCTTCTCCAATAACGTCAGATTCGTCAATCATGACGGTGGACAGAACGCGTTGCATTTTTTTGACAAATATAAAGATGTACGCACTTTCGGCCGGATTAAAATCGGGAAACAATGTCTGATTGGCGCAGACTGTACCATGATGCCAGGTGTCGAAATGCAGGACAACTGTATCCTGGGAGCCGGATCAGTTTTAACATCTTCAATGCCTGCAGGAACGGTTTACGCTGGAGTCCCCGCAAAATACATCTGTACCGTTGAAGAATATGGAGATAAACTGCTGGCAAACAATGTGATCTATCCCCGTGACCTGGAACTCAATCGCCCCAAACTCGAAGCCTACATCAAAGAACATTTACCGCATGTTTACAAACCGGTAAAATAACAGCACAAAGGAGTATCAAAGGAAGGTCAAAGCAATGTCAAAGCAATATCAAAGGAAAGGGTAAAGAATGAAAAACCTTACTGAAAAGAAGAAAATTCTCATCCGAATCGGTTCTCTGCGTCATGGCGGCGCAGAAAAGGTATTGGCGACTTTTCTTAAAAACCTTCCGGACGATAAATACGAAATCGATCTTCTCCTGAATTTGTATTCCGGAAAATACCTGAATGAAATTCCGAGTTGGATTAATGTTCTTTACCTCAACAAAGGCGAAATGATTACCACCAACAGGCTTCAGGATATTCCTGTGAAAGCCTTCCGCGTGATGTATCAGTATGTTTTAAAGAAGTTTCCCAAACTGCTCTACTCCACGATTTTAAAGAACAAAACATACGATATTGAGTTTGCGGCGATCCACGGATTTCGCGATGAAATCTTAAACTCACCGCTGAAATCTTCAAAAAAAATCATCTGGATTCATAACGACCTGCGAAAAACCCATTTTCATAATTACACCGACAACGAAATCCGGAAATTCTTCGGTTTTGATAAAATCCTCGTCATCTCGGAACAGATTCAAAAAGACTTTGAAAATCTTGCGCGAAATGAAAATGAAAAAGACAGAATTGTGCGCATCTACAACCCTCTGGATACGGAGGAGATAGTAAAAAAAGCAAACATCGGGATTGAAACCACTAAGAATCCCGAACCTGTTTTTATTTCTGTAGGCACCGTTTTCCCGCAAAAGGGTTTCGACCGGCTGCTCAAAGTTCATAAACGTCTCCTCGATGAGGGCTTTCTTCACCACGTAAAAATAGTAGGCGACGGTTACGATTTTGAAAACATCAAAAACCTGATTTCAGAACTTCAAATTACAGAAACTGCAGAAATGACGGGCTTCACCGACAATCCTTATCCGCACTTTCGGAATGCGGATTTCTTTGTTCTAAGTTCGAGATATGAAGGTTTTCCGACGGTTTTATTTGAAGCAATTACTTTAAAAAAGAAAATTATCGCCACCGAAGTTTCGGGAGTTAGCGAAATGCTGGAAAACGGAAAATTAGGACTTATTGTAGAAAATTCCGAAAAGGGAATTTATGAAGGAATGAAAAAAGCACTCACCCAACCTGAAAGTTTTAATGCGTATTCTCAACAACTGAACACCTACAAAATGCCTTTTACTCTTGAAAATTCAGTGCAATCAATCATTAAGATTATTGATGAACTTTAAAACCTTTCACTTAAATTTGCGTTATGTCCAACTACACCATCATACAGAAAGATTTTTACCGTGAAAGCGGCAAAATGCTTTCGTCTCCTGAGATCTGGGCAAAATGCATCAATCCGAACCTTCACTTTATTTACATTCTGAGAAAATGCCAGCAATACAGAAAAAGATCTTTTCTGGGAGCATTCTGGAGGCTTGTTTTGCGACATCATCAAATAAAATACGGCTTCCAGATCTATCCTGAAACCCAGATTGGCGAAGGTTTTTATTTGGGGCACTGGGGCGCGCTCGTCATTAATCCCAAAGCTAAAATCGGCCGGAACTGCAACATTGCACAGGGCGTAACCATCGCACAGGCCAACCGCGGCAAAAACGAAGGCGTTCCCGTGATTGGTGATGAAGTGTGGATCGGTCCGAACGCGGTGTTGGTTGGAAAAATATCAATTGGCAACAATGTTCTGATTGCACCTAACGCGTATGTGAACTTCGATGTTCCTGCAAATTCTGTGGTCATTGGCAATCCCGCAACTATCAGTAGCAATACCAATGCGACATTGGGCTACATTAATAATAAAATTTAATATTAAAATCTGTTAAATATTCGGGATTTAAATTTCTATACTTTACATTTGCAAAATAATTGATGCCATCTATTGCTTTTGCAAATAACAACTACAAAATAGTATAATCCCACAAAAATTAAGCTATGAAAAAATCGTATGAAGTTATTTTCGAAAATAATAAAAAGTGGGTGGAATCGAAATTGGCCGAAAATCCAGATTTTTTCAAAATCCTTTCAGCCTCGCAAACTCCTGAATACCTCTACATCGGTTGTTCCGACAGCAGAGTTTCAGCAGAAGAAATGATGGGTTTAAAACCTGGCGAAGTATTTGTAACCCGAAACGTAGCCAACTTGGTAAACACCTTAGATATGAGTGCTACCGCGGTGATTCAGTACGCAGTGGAACATTTGAATGTGAAACATATTATTGTGTGCGGACATTACGGTTGTGGCGGTGTAAAAGCAGCGATGACGCCGCAGGATCTGGGACTGATGAATCCCTGGCTGCGAAATATCCGCGATGTTTATAGGCTGCACCAGACAGAACTGGATGCGATTACCGACGAGCACAAACGCTACGACCGCCTTGTAGAACTGAACGTGCAGGAACAATGCATCAACGTGATCAAAATGGCCGTAGTACAGGAGCAGTATCTGGTGGACGAATACCCAATTGTTCATGGCTGGGTTTTCGACTTAAGAACAGGAAAAATCATCGATCTGGAAATTGATTTTGAAAGTATCCTGAAAGACATTCAGAAAATCTACAATTTAACCAACTCTGAATGGGTGATGAGCAGAAAGAAGAATAAAAACCTTCTCTGATTTATATGAAACTTTGGAGCATCATAACATTGACGGTATTTTTGAATTTCATGGCCTTACCAAGTATTGCCACGTTTTTTGATTGGGATTTACCGGCAACCAACATGGTGATTTCCGAAGAAGAAACCCAACATTCCCCCTTAGTTATCAACGAAAAAACCATTCCGGGAACTCTTAATGTACATGATTTCCTGAAGTTTTTCGAAACAGACCAATCGAACAGATCCTTTATCTGTGCAGATGATTCCGTTCATCTTTCTCCTTTTCTTACGATATTTTCTCCGCCTCCGGAAGCTTAATTTTTTAAAATTTACAGTGGATATCCCGTGCTTTTTATAAGTGTGGCAAGCTGTACTGTCTAAAAAAATTAAATTCTATACGCTGTAGCTACGTTCACAAATACAGTTGGTTTCACATGCGAAACCGAGTGCAGAAATGTGGACAAAATCAACAGCAAAACTTTCAAATAAAATGAAAAAAACACTTTCAATATACGGAGGAATAAGAGAAAATTTTCCTTCAGGGCTCGTCGTATTTTTGGTTGCACTCCCATTATGTCTGGGGATTGCACTTGCATCCGGAGCACCACCACTTTCAGGAATTATTGCGGGAATCATCGGTGGTTTGGTTGTAGGTTCACTCAGCAATTCCAACATTTCAGTTTCCGGACCGGCAGCGGGATTAACGGCGATTGTACTCACCGCAATTACGGATTTGGGTGCATTTGAACTCTTTCTTTGTGCAGGAATTATTGCCGGAATTCTTCAGCTGATTTTAGGATTTATCCGCGCCGGAAGTATTTCAAATTACTTCCCAACTAACGTAATCGAAGGAATGCTGGCGGGTATCGGGATCATTATTATTTTAACACAGATTCCTCATGCATTGGGATACGACAAAGATTTCGAAGGCAACCAGGCGCTTTTTAACAATGGATTTAATCCGAATTATTTTTCTGAACTTTTATCCGGAGTTCATCCGGGTGCGGTAATTGTAACCCTGGTTTCCATAGGAATTCTTCTGGCGTGGGATAAAATTCCCGCGCTGAAAAAACTGAAAATGATTCCCGGAGCTTTGGTTGCTGTAGGCGCAGGAATTCTGCTGAATTATATTTTCACGGTTTCCGGCAGTAATATTGCGATCGGTGCTGAACATTTGGTTTCTCTTCCGGTTCCTCAAAGTGTGGCAGATTTTAAAAACATGATCGTTTTTCATGAGCTTCAGGGTTTCCTGAATCCGAAAGTATGGATCGTTGGCGCAACAATCGCTATTGTCGCGTCTATAGAAACATTGCTTTGTATTGAAGCTTCCGACCGTTTAGATTCGAAAAGAAGAATTACCGATACCAATCTGGAACTCCGCGCTCAGGGAATAGGCAATCTAATTTCTTCAGCAATCGGCGGTTTACCCATGACCTCGGTGGTTGTAAGAAGTTCTGCCAATGCAAGTGCCGGCGCCACTTCGAAACTGTCAACTGTAATTCATGGCGCACTGCTATTAATCTGTGTACTTACCATTCCGTTTATCCTGAACTTAATCCCGCTGGCTACATTAGCTGCGGTCTTGATCTTGGTTGGGTACAAACTTGCGAAACCGGCAACGATGATGCATTTCTGGCACAAAGGAAAATACCAGTTTATCCCTTTCATCGCGACAGTAATCGCAGTAGTTTCGCTTGATTTACTGAAGGGTGTGGGAATTGGATTATTAATTTCGGTCTTCTATATCCTTCAGGGAAATATGAAACGAGCTTACTATCTGAGCCGCGAAGAGCTTGATGATGCTGACTAAATTAATATAAAACTTGCGGAAGAGGTTTCATTCCTCAACAAAGCGGCCATTAAAAAAACGCTTAAAAACATCAAACCTAACTCTCAGGTCTGTATTGATGCAAGATCAACTTCTTATATCGCGACCGATATTCTTGAGATGATTCAGGAGTTTGCAAACATCCGTGCAAAGGAAGAGGATATTGAAGTGCGGCTTATCGG
>JAHRWY010000041.1:0-7021 GCA_019104935.1 Kaistella sp. | reverse complement strand
CCTTTTATATTCCAGGTTTTTGTCCAGGATCATAATCCGTGATTCGATATGTGCCTTTAAATTTTCCAGATTCTGAGTCTGTACCGGGGATGGCGTAATCTCGCTGCTTAGTTCCGCAAGCGCCTGCTCAATTTGAGCCTTGCCGTTATTATAAGGCCTGAGAAAAGCTTCGTCGCCGGAAAGAAGATACCCGCGCTGGCCGGTTTCGGCATCTTTAACAAGAGAGAAAACGTTGCTCAGATTTTTTATGGTCTCGTTGCTTTCGCGCACCATTTTCGAACTCTCGATCAGGTTTTTAATACTGATAAAAGAGGCCGTGGAGCTTATGAGCAAAAGCAGCATCGACAAGCCGAGTCCGTAAAGAAGATTGTTTTTAAAATTCATACACTTTAATTATGGGTTCGCATCCTTTTCGGGATGTACGGGGATTGTAAAATAAAATTCAGATCCTTCGCCGGGTTCACTGTTAACGCCGATTTTGCCTCCGTGTCTTTCGATGATTTCAAGACAGATATAGAGGCCGATGCCCAGACCCTGGAAGCGTTCGGAGGTTTCCTCCACACGGTAAAATTTACCGAAAATCTGCTGTTGGTGTTCCTTTGCCATTCCAATGCCAAAATCCCTTACCGAGAAATAAATTTCATCTCCACGGCGTTCTGCTGTGATGTGAACTTCGTCGCTGTCGGGCGCATATTTAATCGCGTTGGTCATAAAATTAATGATGACCTGCTCAATCCGCATTTCGTCGCCAAAAATTTCAGTATCGATACCTCCTTTTTTAATGAACTTCACTTTGGGATTGGCCTGCTGCATGATCTCCACAATATGATCCAGAATCTTATCGAAACTGAAGTATTTTTTATTGAATTTGAGTTTGCCGCTTTCAATTTTAGAGATATCGAGCAGGTCTGCAACAAGCAGGTTCAGTTTTTCAACCTGATTCTGTACTTTGTGCAGGCGGATTCTGGTAGTTTCCAGATCTTCTTTGTTGAGGCTCCGCTCGAGCAGCTGAATATATCCTTTAATACTCGTCATGGGCGTTTTCAGTTCGTGGCTGGCGATACTGATGAACTCGTCTTTTTTTCTTTCGGCTTCTTTCCGGAATTCAATTTCTTCCAGAAGTTTGGTCTGCATTTCGTTCAGGGCGCGGCTCTGTTCGTAGATGCGGTAAAAGGTTTTCACTTTCAGCAAAAGCACATTCATATCCACCGGCTTGCTGATATAATCCAAACCGCCGGAGGAGTATCCGCGGGTGATGAGGTTTACATTGGCGCTGGCGGCGGAAAGAAAGATAATGGCCGTTTCTTTGGCCTTGCTGTAACCGGAAATGGCTTCTGCTACTTCAAAGCCATCCATTTCAGGCATCTGTACATCCAGTATGATAAGGACATAGGATTTTTTAAGGATTTTTTTCAGTGCTTCTTCCCCTGATGAAGCGGTGTCTACCTCGAAGCCGTTTACTTCAAGTACTTTTTTAAGGGAAATTATATTCTCCGGAGCATCGTCAACAATCAGGATCATTTTGTTACTGGTTTAATTACAGAAGTTGACAAATATAATGTTTTTGAAGTTTACATTCAATAAAACATGCGAAGCGTGCTATGTAGCAGAGGAGGGTTTTTCAGGCGTTAAACTGACGCAGATGATGGTCGGTGTGTTTGTATACCATAATCCCAATTTCTTCACGGGTCATTCTGCCAAAAAAATCATGAATAAATTCCGGATTGCTGTAATCCCGATATTCTTTTAACTGCGAAATCCATTTTGTTTTTTCTGTTTCCACATTTCCCTGTACTTGGGAGAACTTAAACTGCGCTGAGGTGGGGATATTGCGGTCAAAAGGCGTATCATCCCTGATCATTTTCTTGAGCGCTATTTTACCGAAGATCTTTCCCAGAAATGCATGTCGGTAGGTGGGATGGCCTGTTCCCAGTATCCAGCCGTTCCAGTACGTGTTGTGGTTCAGCATTTGGTGGATGCTCATCTTTCCCCATTCGGCCGTGTGGTTTTCGGTGAGCGTTTCGATCCTGCGGATGAGTTCATTGCGGCTGTTTTCGTCAAATATGGTTTTCAGGGCATTCATAAGCAGGTTTTTTTTGGTGGAACTGATTCAAAAATACATAAAAAATGAAGAAAGTTCAGCGAAGCAGAGACTCGTGATTTCACAAAAACCGACATTTTATTTTATTGATAATCAAAATAATATCCGTTGCAAACGACTGTAAACGGTAATAAGTAATTCTTTACCGGCTATATTTTCAGCACCGTTGAATCTTTGCATCAGAGATTCGGGAAAAAACAGTGAAGCCCGTTTCTGATGTTTAATTAAAATTTTTAAAGCCATGTCACTAAGAAACAGAGTTACCTTAATCGGTAGAACAGGAAAAGACGTAGAGATTGTAAAATTCGAAAACGGAAAAATCGCCAAAGTGAGTCTTGCCACCAGTGATCATTACACCAACGCCCTGGGCGAAAAAGTAGAAGAAACCCAGTGGCATAATTTGGTTGCCAACGGTAAACTTGCCGACATTATGGAAAAGTATGTTGAGAAAGGGAAGGAGATTGCCGTTGAAGGTAAAATCATCTACCGCAACTGGGATGATAAAGACGGTGTGAAACATTATATTACCGAAATCCGTGTGGAAGAACTTGTATTGCTCGGCGGTAAATAAATTTGTGCTTCCTCCAGGTCGCTGGTTTTCCGGATTGACTTTGAGGAAGCTTTTTTAATCTCAAAAAACACAATGTCATGAAAGTTAAAGTTTTAAAAGTCCGCCTGTCCGATGAATTTATCCATCAGGACCAAAGTGTACTCGACTGCTTTCTGCGGGAAAATAATGTCCTGAAATTTGAATCAGCCTTTGTGAAAGACGATGAAGGGTACTGGTCGGTGATTCTCTATTATGAAGAACTGAAAATGACCGTCAATGATTCCAAAACGCCCAAATATTCGGCAGAAAATGATGCAGAACTGAATGCTGACGAAATTAAAATCCTCGATTCGCTGAAACTCTGGCGGACCGAAAAAGCCAAAAACCAGAATCTTCCGGTGTATTTTATCGCCACCAATAAAGAGCTGCTTTCGATCGCCAAATACAAACCGGTAAAAAAAGAGGAACTGCTCGATATCAAAGGTTTTGGTAAGCACAAGATCGAAAACTACGGCGAAGAAATCATTGAGATCCTCGAAAGGGTATAAGCATTCTGAAGACCGCACATCGCCAAAGTTCAAAACTTTGGCGATTTTGTGGTTGTGCTCTTCTGCTGGAATACTTTGTCAAAGTTCTGTTCACGCACAGCAGCACTTTTACAAAGTTTAATTTGCAAGAGGTTTGGTTCTCCTCCCAACTTTGTTAAAGTGATTTTCATGCTGGCTAAAACTTTGACAAAGTTTAATTGGTAAAATGGCTGTTTTTGCTCCCAACAAGTTTCGTTATATTCTCCCGATTTCCGTATTTTTGCACTTCAAAGCAAATCAATACTGCTTACAATAATCACGCATTAGCCACCGTATGAAGCCAAGCTTAGCCAAAGGAACCCGCGATTTTACCGCAAAAGAAGTCATCAACAGACGGATGATCATCAATACCTTACAGAAAAATTTCGAACTCTTCGGGTTTCAGCCTCTGGAAACCCCCAGTTTTGAGAATCTTTCAACATTAACCGGTAAATATGGGGAAGAAGGCGACCGTTTGATTTTTAAAATCCTGAATTCAGGAGACTATGCTTCAAAAACAAAAGAAGAAGACTGGCAGGCTAAAAACTCCCAGAAACTGATTTCGCAGATCTCTGAAAAAGCCCTCCGTTACGACCTTACCGTACCTTTTGCAAGATTTGTAGCGATGAATCACGGGCAGCTGGTTTTTCCCTTCAAAAGATACCAGATTCAGCCGGTTTGGAGAGCCGACAGACCGCAGAAAGGCCGGTTCAGAGAGTTTTACCAGTGTGACGCCGATGTGGTGGGCAGCGAAAGCCTTTGGCAGGAAGTGGAGCTTGTGCAGCTTTATTTACAATCATTTTCTGAACTCAAAATCCCCGTGACCATTCATCTCAACAACCGGAAAATACTTTCGGGATTAGCCGAATATGCGGGAATTTCTGATCAGCTGATCGACTTTACCGTTGCTTTGGACAAGTTGGATAAAATCGGTAAGGAAGGCGTCGTAAAGGAACTTCTGGAAAAAAATATTTCGCAGGATTCTATTGATAAACTCGATTTTCTTTTTACCCAAAATGAAGATGCATTGGAAAATGTTCTTCAGCTCAAAGAAAAATTTGCCGGAATTGAAACAGGAACTGCCGGCGTAAATGAACTGGAATTCGTGCTTACAAAATGTCTGGATTTGGGCATTTATTCAGAAAACCTGAAATTCGATATCACCTTGGCCAGAGGTCTCGACTATTACACCGGAGCGATCTTCGAAGTCAAGGCAAACGGTGTGGCCATGGGATCCATCGGTGGCGGCGGAAGGTATGATAACCTTACGGAAGTTTTCGGTGTAAAAAACATTCCCGGTATCGGAATTTCTTTCGGCCTCGACAGGATTTACCTCGTGATGGAAGAACTCGGAATGTTTACCGACAGTGCAGAAAGTTCGGTGAAATATCTTTTTGCCAATTACGGAGAGAAAGAGTCCGTTGCGGCTTTAAAAATCATTGCGCAGCTCCGCGGAAACGGTACCGCAGCTGAACTTTATCCCGAAGCTGCAAAACTGAAAAAACAGTTTACCTATGCCGAAAAGAAAGGAATCCCGAATCTGGTGTTCTACGGCGAGCAGGAAATCGAAGCGGGGAATGTTACCGTTAAAAACCTTTTCACCGGAGAACAGGAAACCAGCTCTATTTCTGATTTTCTTGGGGTAAAGTAAACGCCTGAATTTTGGTGATCAGCCCCGAATCCGGACAGGAAGCATTTATCGGATCAATAAATTTTACGGAAAATCAACAGATTATTCCGCAGAAAAACCTATATTTATCTCACGATCCATAAATAATTTACGATGGTTTACCTGATTCTTCCTGCGTTGCTTACGGTAGTTTATATTGCCTATCTGGTCTATCTGTTTTTCTGGAAAAGGGATATCATGAAATTCCGCGCGGTGCTGTATCCCGGGCTGGTTTTTATTTCCATGTGGGTTTTGCTGTACTATTTCGTGTTTCGTTAACTATTTATCGCAATCTTAACAATGTGGTAGCTCTATGCTTTGCTTGTTTTTAATCTGGAAATAAATAACACTTAACTTTAAAAGCTTGAAGATCCCTCCTTCGTCGGGATGATAATTTAAACCTCAACCTCACCATGAACTACCTCGAAATCAACCGCAAATCGTGGAACGCCAAAGTAGAACCTCACCTCAAATCCGACTTCTACTTCGTGGACGAGTTTCTCAAAGGCCGCAGCTCCCTGAACTCCATCGAACTGGATCTCCTTGGCGACCTCCGCGGCAAAAAGATTCTTCATCTTCAGTGTCATTTCGGGCAGGATTCCATTTCGCTTTCCCGACTGGGCGCGAAAGTCACGGGTATCGATCTTTCCGACAAAGCCATTGAAACTGCCAGAGATCTCGCCACGCAGTGCGGTACCGATACCGAATTTATTGTTTCCGATGTGTATGAACTTCCGAACGTGTTGGAAGGCGAATTCGACATCGTTTACACCAGTTACGGAACCATCGGCTGGCTGCCCGATCTCGACCAATGGGCGGCGGTGATTGCCCACTTCCTGAAACCCGGCGGCAAACTGGTGTTCGTGGAGTTTCATCCCGTGGTGTGGATGTATGATGACGATTTCACGCACATCAAATACTCGTATTTCAACGAAAAACCCATTATGGAAACTTACGAAGGTACCTATGCCGACCCGTCGGCCCCTCTCGTGCAGGATTACGTGATGTGGAACCACGCCACCTCAGAAGTTCTCACCAGCCTTATTGCCCACAGTCTGGAAGTTAAATCCTTCGTCGAGTACGACTGGTCGCCGTATGCCTGTTTCCGACATAACGAAGAATTTGAGAAAGGGAAGTACCGGATTCCCCAGTTTGGGAGTAAGGTGCCACATGTATTTTCTCTCGTCGCCGAAAAGAAGTTTTCTCAACCTTAACCTTAACCCACTTTTCCCAATAAAAAAATCCACTAACCCTTACGATTTATGATAAAAATTTGTATTATTGCAAATCTAAAATTTGGAATCTAAAATCTAAAATTTAGAATTCATAATCTAAAATTTCAGAAAACGGGGGATTAGCTCATCTGGCTAGAGCGTTAGACTGGCAGTCTAAAGGTGGTCGGTTCGATCCCGATATCCTCCACTGAATAAACCAACACTGATAATCAGTAAGTTATGGTAATTGAATGTGATTAAAAACACATGTTTTTTTACTATTTTTTTACTATTTTCATGTGTTGGTTTATTTTTTTTGTCTATGTAAAGGCTCTGCTAATGGGTGGTTGCGCAAATTTACAACTCTTTTGTATTACTAATTTCCGTAATTTTTGTTGAAGAATCCTCATAAATTTTACTGATTCTAAAAAAAACTCCTTACACAATAACATATTATTAGTTCAAAAAAATTATAATTTAAACATCGCCACAATAAAAAACCGTGTGTTATTGTAATTTTCCCCAAAGACGAGAACATTTAAAAATATAGTTTTTAAATCTGGAAAACTACGAAAGACAGTAAATTTTCAGAAGTTCAGACCATTAAGGTTTTATCTGAACAAAATCAAGAAAAACAGTGAATGAGATTTGCCGAGACCACGGCATCAGTCAGCCTACTTTTTATAAATGGAAAAGCAAATATGGCGGATTGGATGTACAGCAACTCCCTAAAATGAAAGAACTGCAAAAGGTATCCCAGTATTTGGGGCTCACGCCTGAACAGATCCGGAATTTCTTTCGCAAAGCAGCGTGAAATTAAATCACCTGAACCTTCATACCGCAGAGTTCTTTTGTGGAGACACGCAGTGCACGGAAATATTTAATCTCGTTGATGGGAAACAGTTCTTCAGGATGACGTTG
>JAHRWY010000279.1:0-7874 GCA_019104935.1 Kaistella sp. | reverse complement strand
TAAAGATGGAGTAGAGGATATTCATAGCCAAATTGAGTTTAATTTAACGGAAAAATTAGGCGATGCCGGCAAAAAAATCCATACAGGAAGATCACGAAACGACCAAGTTTTATTGGCAATAAAATTATATTTAGCAGCGGAAATTAAATCGATTGCGCAACTTTCAAAAAATTTATTTGACCAATTAATTTCTCTTTCAGAAGCGCATAAATCCGCCTTAATGCCCGGTTATACGCATTTTCAGATCGGAATGCCTTCTTCATTTGGGCTTTGGTTCAGCGCTTTTGCAGAATCTTTATCGGAAGATTTAGAGGTTTTGGCAGCGGCTTTATCGGTGGTTCAAAAAAATCCTTTGGGTTCGGGTGCTGGTTTTGGTTCTTCTTTTCCGCTTGACAGAGAATTTACGACCAAAGAATTGCATCTTGAAAAAATGAACATCAATTCCGTTTATGCGCAAATGACCCGCGGAAAATCAGAGAAAATCACGGCGATGGCGATGAGTACTTTGGCAGCAACTTTTGGAAAATTGGCTTACGATATCTGCATGTTCAGCAATCAGAATTACGGTTTCATCAGCTTTCCGTCGGAACTTACGACCGGAAGCAGTATTATGCCTCACAAAAAAAATCCTGATGTTTTTGAATTGATCCGCGCAAAATCTGCGCGAATCCAAAGTATTCCGAATGAATTGACGCTGCTTACGAATAACCTTCCATCCGGTTACCACAGAGATTTTCAACTGACCAAAGAAATTATTTTCCCTGGAATTCAGGATTTAAAAGATTGTTTAAGTATTTTTGAATTCATGCTGAAACATATCAATGTGAAAGAAGATATTTTAAAGGACGAAAAATATGATTATCTTTTCAGCGTCGAAAAAATCAATGAGTTGGTAATGAATGGGGCGAGTTTTCGGGAAGCCTACCGCGAGGTCGGAAATTCCGTTGAAAACGGTACTTATCATTACCGGAACGATGATTTAAAGCACACCCACAAAGGAAGTATTGGGAATTTGTGCCTCGATGAGATTTCTGCTCAGTTTGAAGAAATCTTCCAGAAATTTAAATAATTTATGAAAACTTTAGACAGTACAGACCACAAAATTCTCAATTTCCTGCAGGAAGATTCCACCGTTTCCGTGAAAGATTTGGCGGAAAAAATCGGACTTTCATTCACCGCGACTTATGAAAGAATAAAATCCCTCAAACATCACGGCATCATCCGGAAAAATGTGGTGCTGATTGACGCTGAACTCGCCGGATTTGAAATTATGGCGTACTGTAATATAGTTTTGAAAGAGCAGTCGAACAATAAACTTCAGGAATTCGAACGGAAAATAAAGTCTGAACCTCAGGTTCTGGAAGTGGTAAGTCTTTCCGGACAGTACGATTATATGATTAAAGTGGTTGCCAAAAACATCAAGGAATACAATAATTTTATGACGACGGTAGTGGCAAATATCCCTAACATCGGGCAGTATCACAGCAATATTGTGCTTTCGGTGATAAAAAATGATACCAAATTTACTTTTTAAAATCAGGAAATTTTCCTGATTTTTTTTCTTTAATTTTGAATACATTAAACTCTCAAAAAATTCATCATGTCGAAATATAAAATTCAGAAAAATCCTTTTATTGTCCCAACTACCGATGGCAAACTGATTGAGGAAATCTGGGGAAATTCTACCGGAAATACTGATGTTTCCATTGCGCACATGGTGGCGCCGCCGAACTGGAGCGAGCCGCATCAAACGCCCGAATTTGATGAATATACTTACATCATCAAAGGTAAAAAACAGTTTGAAATTGACGGTGAAATCGTTGTCCTGGAAGCCGGAGAAAGTATAAAAATTAATAAAGGTGCCCGGATCCGTTACAGCAATCCGTTTTCAGAATCGTGCGAATATCTCGCCATTTGTCTGCCAGCTTTTTCGATGGAGTTGGTGAACCGTGAAGATTAAAATATCAGACCCAAACTTTTCAATTCTGTTTCCAGGCTGATTTCTTCGATAATGTGTACAGTTGCGAATCCTAAAGATTTTGCGACTTCAATGTTTTTCGGGTTATCGTCGATGAAAACAGATTCTTCAGCCTTAAGATTATACCTTTCGAGGAGTACATGCCAGATTTTTGGATCGGGTTTAATGAGTTTTTCAGTACCTGAAACAACAATTTTACCTTCGAAAATGTCGAAGAAATCATAGTTTTCCAGTGCGTAAGGGAACGTTTCGGCCGACCAGTTCGTAAGCCCGAACAATTCATAATCCGAATGCCGCAGTTTTCTTAAAACTTCTACATTTCCAGGGATATCTGCTCTCAGCATCGTGGTCCAGTTGTCGTAATAAGCACGGAGTTCCTTTTCCCATTCGGGGAATTTCTGAACCTGTATTTCGGTTCCTTCTGATAAACTTCTTCCGCGGTCCTGCTCGGCATTCCATTCATCGTGAGCAATGTATTTCAGGAAATATTCCATCCGCTCATCATCATTGAAATAATCTTTGAAGAAATAGCGCGGATTCCAGTCCATCACCACGCCTCCAAAATCGAAAATAATATTTTTTATCGTTGAATTTTGCTGCATTTTTTGTTGATTACTTTTTACCAAACAGAATACTGATCAGTGTGAAAATTAAGAGAATGTGGAGATAAAATGAATACTGTACGAGTTCGACATAATTCATTTTAAAACTGCTGAGAGAAATCAGAATAAGAATCTGCGCGCCGTAAGGAATCAGTCCCTGTACATAACACGAAAAAATATCAAGTACCGACGCGCTTTGCTGGGGTTTCAAACCATATTTATCGTTGATTTCTTTGGCAACTTTCCCGGAGATAATAATTGAAATCGTGTTGTTGGCGACACAAAGATTTGCTGCTGTTACCAATCCACCGATTCCCAGTAATGCTGTTCTTTTTGAACTGATGACTTTGCTGATTTTTGCGATAAGAAACGAAATTCCACCGGCTTTTTCAACCAACGCGGCTAAACCGCCTGTAAGAAGCGAGAGCAGGAAAATTTCGGTCATGCTGGTAAAGCCCTCATAGGTTTTCTTTGCGAAACCAATAAAATCGAAACTTCCGTAACCGAAACCCAGAAGTCCCGCAAAAATAAGCCCTGCGAACAGTACCACAAATACATTTAAACCCAATAAAGAAAGCACAATAACCAAAATATAGGGCAGAACCAACATCAGATTAAAGTCTTTTGCTGTGGCGGCTGCAGCAGCTGTGTTTTCCTGACTGAAGCCCATTACCGTTAAAATTATAATGGCTGCAACCGCTGCAGGAATCGCGATTTTCGAGTTAAAACGGAATTTGTCTTTCATCTGGCAGCCTAAACTTTGGGTAGCGGCAATCGTGGTATCCGAAATCAGGGAAAGATTATCGCCAAACATGGCACCGGAAAGAAGACACGCACCAATTAACCCTAAAGGTGAGCCGCTTTTTTCAGCCAAAGCAATCACAATCGGACCTAAAGTAACAATGGAGCCCACTGAAGTTCCCGAGGCAAAAGAAAGAAACGAAGCAATAACAAAAACTCCCACAGGAAAATATGCGGGTGAAATATAGGTGAGTCCGAGATTAACGATAGAATCGACACTTCCGGTGGCGGCTGTTACCGTTGCAAAAGCTCCTGCCAGAAGGTAAATTATGCACATGGTGAGGATTTTCCCGTCGCCGCAGCCTTTCAGGAATGTATCAACTTTGCTGTTGATGCTGCCTTTTAAAAGTACAAATGCTGAGGTGATTCCTAATAGAGCAGCAATGGGCGAAGGCAGCGCGTAAAAATCATCGTAGTAAATCCCGAAACCAAGAAATACAAAAACGAAAATCAGCAGCGGAAAAATTGCTACGAGATTTGGGTTAAGTTTAATCATGATGCAAAATTACTCTTCAAAAGGCGAAAACACATAATGATTGTCTGAAAATTTCGCATACACATGATGCAAACCGTTACTCAGAATAATTTCTTCAGCCCCGATAATGGAATTGTATCTTGCGGTCTGTTCGAAAGCTTTTTGGGTAAGCTTTATTTTGGGAGCTTTACATTCGACCAAGATTTTGGGGATAGTTTTTTCGGTTACCAAAAGATCGATTCGCTTGGTGGTTCCGTTAAGTTCCAGCTTTTTTTCTAAAATCAGCGACGAGAGATTACGGCGTTTTTTTACATGAAAATAATGCACCCAATGTTGCCTTACCCATTCTTCAGGCGTAAGGAGAAGCCAGTTTTTCCGGACCAAATCATAAATAAAAAACTTATCTTTGTCTCTCTTGATCTGCAAATCAAAAGTATCCTCAAAATTCAGTTCCGGAAGTTGCATTTATGAAAGAATTAGATTTAATCCTCAAAAATATTAAAAATAAAGAGTTTCAGCCGATTTATTTTTTTCATGGCGAAGAACCTTTTTTTATGGATGTGGCTGTAAAAGCTTTTGAAAACGACGTTCTGGAAGAAGACGAAAAAGCTTTCAACCAAACGGTGGTTTATGGCAAAGATACTACCTTCAGCGAGGTACTTTCTCTGGCCCGACAGTTTCCGATGATGGGCGACAGGCAGGTAATTATCCTCAAAGAAGCCCAGGAAATCCGCATGACAGATAAAGAAGCAGAAGCTTTAAAAGTTTATGCAGAAAATCCTGTAGAATCTACACTTTTGGTCATCGCTCACAAATATAAAAAAGTTGATTCGCGGAAAAGTTTTGCCAAGATACTTTCTAAAAACAAGATGCTTTTCGAAAGTCCGAAAATGAAGGATTATGAAGTCCCGAAATGGATCGAGCAGGAGCTTCGCAATGTCGGTCTGAAAACAAAACCAGATATTCCTTTATTACTCTCCGAATACCTCGGAACCGATTTGTCAAGGATTTCCAACGAACTCAGTAAACTCAAAATGATTCTGAAAAACGATGAACTTCTCGACGAAAAAATCATCGAAACCCACATCGGAATCAGCAAAGATTTTAATGTTTTCGAACTCATCAAAGCTCTTGGTAAAAAAGATGAAAGCAACGCGCTGCGGATCGCACATTTCATGGGGAAATCGCCAAAAAACAATTCGTTCCCAATGGTAATCGGTAATTTATATAACTTTTTTTCGAATCTTGTGATTTGCCACACCATGGCAGGACAGTCGCAGCAGGCGATGGCATCCGCAATGGGCGTAAACCCTTATTTTGTCAAAAGTTATACTGAAGCTGCACGTTTTTACAACCTCAAACACTGTACGAGAATCATCTCCATACTGCGCGAAATGGACCTGAAAAACAAAGGTTTAGGCGCCGTAAATATGGAAGAAAGCGAGTTGCTACGAGAAATGGTATACAAAATTCTGCATGTGGACCGCTTAAAGGTGAAAGTGTGATTTTGGGCGACTGTTTCCGCCCTCCGTTCCCGCTTTTTTGCCTCACTTTGTTACGCAAAAAGAGCTCCACTCAGGTCGGGTCGCGGCATATTTTATAAAAGAAAAAGCAGTTACTCGTTACAGAAGAATTTAAAATAATAATACACAAGATTTCTGCAATCGAAAAAATTCATCATAACATATACTTCAACCCAAAATAAATAACGATTTTTGAAAACTCAAAATCATAAACATTAAGTAAATAATGGAACAGAATATTTTAGACTGCGTGATCGTAGGTTCCGGACCTTCCGGATTTACCGCAGCAATTTATGCCGCTAGAGCCGATTTGAAACCCGAATTATACACCGGCCTTGAACCTGGCGGACAATTAACCACAACCACTGAAGTTGATAATTTTCCTGGTTATCCCGATGGGGTTACAGGTCCCCAGATGATGATGGATCTGCAGAAACAGGCAGAAAGATTCGACACGAAAGTTCATTACGAACTCATCACAAAAGCAGAGTTTTCTACAGAAATAGGCGGGATTCATAAAATCTGGGCCGGCAATAAAGAGATTTTGGCAAAATCTGTAATTATTTCCACAGGTGCTACGGCAAAATATTTAGGTCTTGATGATGAAAAAAAATATTCAGGAGGAGGCGTTTCGGCGTGTGCAACCTGCGACGGATTTTTCTACAGAGGTAAAGATGTAGTCGTGGTAGGAGCGGGAGATACCGCAGCTGAAGAAGCTACATATCTTGCGAAACTCACGAATAAAGTTACGATGTTGGTAAGAAAAGATACCTTCCGCGCCTCGAAGGCGATGATTCACAGGGTAGAAAACACCCCGAATATCGAAGTGAAATTCAACCACGAATTAATCGGTATTGAAGGCGAAAATGTTCTGGTAGAAAGAGCTGTGGTAATCAATAACATCACTAAAGAAACATCTAAAATTGATGTACATGGGATTTTTATTGCGATTGGCCATAAACCGAATACAGAAGTTTTCGCAGGGCAAATCGATCTGGACGAAAACGGTTACATCAAAACCGTACCGGGTTCTACAAGAACAAATTTACCGGGAGTTTTTGCGGCAGGCGACGTTCAGGATCATATATACAGACAGGCGATTACAGCAGCAGGAAGCGGATGTATGGCTGCCATGGATGCAGAAAAATATCTGGCGGAATTAGCACAGTAAAATACTTTTAAAAAAGGATGAGAAACTTGGTCTATGTATTTCTTGGCGGTGGCTTCGGAAGCGTTTTGCGCTTTGTTGTTTCCAATTACACCCAGAAATTATGGAACATCAACTCTTTTCCGATGGGAACTTTTGTGGTAAATATTATTGGCTGCTTCTTGATCGGAGTCTTAAGTTCTTATTTCATTAAGATCGATAGTTACCTGAAGTTTCTTTTGATCACAGGTTTTTGCGGTGGATTTACCACATTCTCTACTTTTTCGGCGGAAAATATTTCGCTTTGGGAAAATGGAAATTATGCCATGCTGATTTGTTATATACTTTTGAGTGTAATTGTGGGATTTGGCGCAGTTTATTTAGGATTAAATATTTCTAAGAATTAAATTTTTCCCTTTGAATATTAGGTTTTTAGGATATTTTTCAAAGAAATATTTGGTCGGTATAGAAAAGCTTTTTATATTTGCACCACTGAAAATGAGAAATCATTTTACTGGAGGAATGGCAGAGTGGTCGATTGCGGCAGTCTTGAAAACTGTTGACTGTAACAGGTCCCGGGGTTCGAATCCCTGTTCCTCCGCCTTGTAAATTTCACGGTTTACATTTAAACCCTTTAAGACGTAAGTTTTAAAGGGTTTTTTATTTGATTTTTATTTTAGTTTTTAGGATGGTGTTCCCAGCAAATCCAGAAATTGCTGCTCATCCAGAATTTCGATGGTACCGATGTCCTGGGCTTTTTTAAGTTTACTTCCGGCTTTTTCACCAACAACAAGATAATTAAGGTTTTTAGAAACCGCAGAAATGTTTTTCCCGCCGTGTTTTTCAACCATTGCTTCAGCATCGTCACGAGTGAAAAGCGATAGTTTTCCTGTGAATAGAAAAGTTTTGTTTTCCAGAACATTGCTTAAAACCTCATTCGTATTTTCGCCTTTTTCCAATTGAACTCCGTAAGATTTCAATCTTTCAATCATCAAAATGTTTTCGGGATTTTGGAAGAAAGCAATAATGCTGTCCGCAATTTTTCCGCCGATATCTTCTACCTGAACCAGTTCTGCGGCAGTGGCTTTTTTCAGTTCATCAATCGATTCAAAATTTTTTGCCAGTTTTTTGGCTACCGTTTCTCCGACGTGCTTAATTCCAATTCCGAAAAGGACTTTCTCGAAAGGTATTTCTTTGGACTTTTCGATGCCGGAAATAATATTCTGGGCAGATTTTTCGTCCATACGTTCCATCGGAAGAATTTGCTCCTTTGTTAAGGCATAGAAATCTGCAGGATTTTCAACAAGTTTTTCGCGGTAAAGCTGTTCGATGGTTTCGGCGCCAAGAT
>JAHRWY010000259.1:0-4200 GCA_019104935.1 Kaistella sp. | reverse complement strand
GAAATATCAGCAATGAACTGATTAATCAAACCAACAGTTTTGTAAGTTATATCGATAAGACCAAACCGAAGAAAGCAGTGCTTCCAACTCCGAAAATCGACACGATGCAGCAGAAAAAGAAGCTGGAGCTACTCTATTCTGCTTTTAATAAAATTGAAAGTGTAAAGCAGCTGAATATTAATAAAGTTGAACAAATCCAGGGGTTACATGCTTATTTTTCACGAATCATCATCTACCAGCAGCGTATTTTTGCATATTCGGTAACGTGTTTAATCTTCTTTCTCATCGGTGCAAGTTTGGGATCTATTATCAGGAAAGGCGGACTTGGACTTCCGGTAGTTATTGCCATCGTGGTATTTATTATATACTACGTGCTTAATCTCTCTGTAGAAAATATGGCATGGTCCGGAAAAATGAATCCCTATCTGGCAGCATGGTTACCCAATGTGGTGCTCTTCCCTTTCGGGGCTTGGCTTACTTATAAGGCATTGACGGATTCTCAACTCTTTGATATTGAGAAGTACAAGAGCCTCTTCAAGCCGATTATTACTATATTTTCTAAGAATAAGGAACACGAAAGGTACCGCTAATACAGTAAAAAACCGCAACTGATTTTGTTGCGGTTTTTATTTATTTAAAGTATTTGGTAATTGCTTCGTCTGTTGGTTTTGTGGTACTTACAAAACTGTCGATTAGTTTTCCGTTTTCATCCAGCAAAAACTTGGTAAAATTCCAGAGGATGGTGGTATTTTTTACACCGTTTAAATTCTTATCTGTTAAGTATTTAAAGATTGGTGCGGTATCATCTCCCTTTACTGAAACTTTTGCGGCAATGGGGAATGTAACTCCATAATTTTTCTGGCAGAAAGCGCCAATCTCTTCATTGGTTCCCGGCTCCTGGCCACCAAAATTATTCGCCGGGAAACCTACCACAACCAGTTGGTCTGCATATTCTTTAGAAATTTTTTCCAGATCTGCGTATTGCGGAGTAAAACCACATTCTGAAGCGGTGTTTACAATCAGGATTTTCTTTCCTTTGAAATCAGCAAAATTTATTTCATTGCCGTCTCCACTTTCTACTTTATAATCGTAAATGCTTTTCATGGCTATGTTTTTATCTTGTGAAACTTCTTTTTTCTGTTGGCTGCAACTCTGTATAAAAGCCGCAAATGATAACAGCATGATGAATATCTTTTTCATAATTTAATTTTTAAATTGTTTATTTTAAAATTTAAAAGTATTTGCAGGAAGAACTTTATTGGTTTCAATCTTGTTGAGCAAAATAACATAATCGCTGTCTTTTTTAGGCGAAGACGATTCAATCCTGAATGGCATCATTAAACTTCCAACCTTTCTGTAATCGCTGTAAATTAAGGATTCGTCACTTTTTACTTCCTTTATCAACATATAAGATTTCGAATCGAAAAAGTACAGGGTCTTGTTTACGTTTTTAATCAATTCAACCTTATGACATACGATTTCGCCTACTTTTTCCTTACCCAGATAATTGGCTTCAAATCCTTTGCTTTCCCAATCGATAAAATCGGTATCGAAACTTTCTGCACTGTAATTCGGGTATTCCTGAAGTTTGTTGGTTGCATAGTTCATCGCATAACCTTTTTTACCATCGTAACCTTCAATTGCGGTTTCTTTTTTATTAATGGTAATCACTGTTTTGGTAAGATTGGGTCTTTCCTGAAAAATTTTTATCGGATAATGGTCGTTAATCCCCAATGTAAGTCTTCCCTGTAAAGTGATTGAATTTAATAATTTCCAGTTTGTTAAACCTCCGGAAAGTTCTATATTTTTTTCTATGATTTCTTTTGCGGTCTGTGCGGAAACAATTCCGCTCATCAACATGATGAATACTAAAAATATCTTTCTCATTAATCGGTCTGTTTATTTTTCAAATATATACTTTTTGAATTTAAGCGTTTTTTGCACTTAATCCTGCTGTCCTAAAATCGCTCTTGCTTTCTCCAAATCCTCAGGAACATCGATTCCTACACCTATAAAATCTGTTTCAATCATTTTAATCTTCATGCCATATTCCAGATAACGGATACATTCAATTTTTTCTGAAATCTCCAGTGGTTTCATAGGAAGTTTCGCAAAATTGAGCAGCGCATTTTTCCTGAAAGCATAAACGCCGATATGCTTGAAATATTCTACATCCGGATGAATTTCCCTTGGATAAGGAATCACCGCACGGCTGAAATAGAGCGCAAAACCTCCATTATCAGTAATAACTTTTACATTATTTGGATTCTCGATTTCATCAGTATTTTTCAGTTTAATTTTCAATGAAGCTAAAGAAATTTTTCCTTCAGGATCGCCATTAAAAACCGAAATCAACTGTAGTAAAGGTTCTGTTTTCAGAAAAGGTTCATCCCCCTGAACATTGACTACAATATCGCAATCGATATTTTGTACGGCTTCTGCAATACGGTCGCTTCCTGTTTCGTGTTGGCCGGTCATTACTGCTTTGCCACCAAAATTTGTTATTTCCTCAAAAATAATCTCTGAGTCTGTGGCTACGAAAACTTCATCGAACAAACCCGTGTCCACCACATTCTGATACGTTGTAGCTATAACGGTTTTTTCGCCCAAAATCTGCATCAGTTTTCCGGGAAAACGGCTGGCTTCGTAACGGGCGGGAATCACGGCGATAATTTTCATCGGTTAAGAAAGTTTTGAAAGTGCATTTTCAAGTCTCGGTAACATTTTTTTTATTTCATCGGAAGACAAACCACCTGCCGAAGCCCGGAACCACGGCATATCCTTAGAGTTTCCGAATGCTGAAAATGGCACAAGTGCCACACCCGCTTCGTTGATCAGATAAAATACCAAATCAGAAGAATCTGAAATCTGTGAACCGTCTGGTTTTGTTTTTCCCAAATAATCGAGCTTGATGGTAAGGTACAGCGCTCCCATTGGTTTAATGCTGTCTACCTGAAAACCTCGTGATTTCATATCCTGAATTCCGTTGTGAAGAATTTTCAGACTTTCCGCAATTTTTGCCTTATAATGATCTACGAAATCATCTACATTTTCGGTTTCACCCAGAAATACTGAAACTGCCTGCTGCTCGGGTTTCGGCGCCCAAGCACCGATGTGTCCGAGCAAAGATTTCATTTTGTCAATAATTTCCGACGGACCAAAACTCCATCCCACTCTTACTCCGGTTGCGGCAAAACATTTTGATGTTCCATCAATGAAAATGGTGTATTTTTTCATTTCCGGGAAAAGTGAAACCGGATTGAAATGTTCCTCATCAAACGTAAGCATCGCATAAATCTGGTCATACATCAGATAAAGCGGCTTCTCGTTTTCGCCCCGTTTTTTATTTTCCTCCAAAACCAAATTACAGATTTCGGTGAGCTGTTCTTTTGAAAAAACTGTTCCTGTAGGATTCAGTGGAGAGCAAAGAGCCAGCAAAACCGCTCCTTCCAAATGAGGCTTCAATTCCTCAGCAGTTGGTAAAAAATTATTGCTCTGAGAAGTTTCGACTTCAATTTTTTCAGCTTGGGTTAAGTAAGCATAATGATTGTTATTCCAAGACGGAATTGGGTACACCACTTTGTCGCCTTCATCTACAATGGTTTTGAAAGTAGCATAAATTAAAGGTCTGGAACCGCCAGCAACTAAAATTTCGTCCGCAGAATAATCGAGATTCCAGCGGTTTTTCAAATCTGCAGAAACTGCTTTTCTAAGAGATAAAAGCCCGTTTGCCGGAGGATAATTCGTTAGATTATTCTGATAGGCTTTCTGAATTTCTTCTTTAAGTCTTGCTGGAATCGGGTAAATATTGGCATCCAGATCTCCGATTGTAAGATTGGCGATTTCAGCACCCTGGGATTTCAGATCGTTAACCTGGTTTCCGATTTTTATAATTTCTGAACCGATAAGATTTGCTGCGAGTTTCGATACTTTCATGATATGCTCAATAAGGAATTTTTACTTTTTATACTTTAGCTGAAGGATGATTATAATTTTAAATCTGCTTTCACCTGATTAATTTTTTGCTCCAAAACCGGCAATTTTTCAGTGAATTCTTGCTCAGAAGCGATGGAATCTTTTACAGAAACATAGAATTTGATTTTCGGTTCTGTTCCTGATGGTCTCACACAAACTTTGGTTCCGTCTTCGGTGTAATAAATCAAAACGTTGGATTTCGGAATGTCGTTCATCACCGATTTT
>JAHRWY010000207.1:0-5324 GCA_019104935.1 Kaistella sp. | reverse complement strand
GTCTTGGTCATGAGAATTTTGCGGGTTTTGGTTTTCGCCCGGAACTGGAGCCCAATAAAATGTTGCTCACCGCAGAAGGCGAAATCGGCGGAATGCAGATGGTGATGATTCCGAAAAACCTTTTCGATTTTGATCTTAATTTAGTAGTGAATATGCTGGCTCACGAGATGTTGCATGTTCGCCAAAAAGCTCCTGAAAATGTAGTTGAAGATAAAAATGAAAGAGAATTTCAGGCTTATTACGAAATGCTTTTTCATAAAATTTTCCCGCAAGTTCCTGAAGTTTCGGATTTTCACAAAAAATTCTTTAGTGAAAAAGCGTTGGAATATTACAGAAGAATGGGCGAAGGTTCCGAATTACAAACCAAATACGCCGAGCAAAAATTGGAGGTGGAGAATTTAATTAATTCCCTTTAGTCCAGCATTTTCTCCAAAATTTCACATGCAGATTTCGGTAAATTGGTTCCCGGACCGAAAATATGATCGGCTCCGTTTTGGTATAGGAAATCGTAATCCGGTTGCGGAATTACACCACCAACAACGATGGTAATATCATCTGCACCGAGTTTTTTCAATTCTTCCACCACTTGAGGAACCAAAGTTTTGTGACCGGCCGCAAGCGAAGAAACTCCTAAAATGTGAATATCGTTTTCCACCGCTTGTTTCGCAACTTCTGCCGGAGTTTGGAAAAGTGGCGCAACATCCACATCAAAACCCATGTCCGCAAAAGCGGTAGCAACAACTTTTGCACCACGGTCGTGGCCGTCCTGGCCCATTTTCACGACCATAATTCTTGGTCTTCTTCCTTCCTCATCCGCAAATTTATGAGTTAAAGCACCGGCTTTTTCAAAGTATTCGTTTTTGCTGGCATTCATGGCGTAAACTCCCTGTATGGTTCTGATATTGGCTTTGTATCTTCCGAAACTTTCTTCCATCGCATCGCTCATTTCACCTAAAGTTACTCTTCTTCTTGCGGCTTCGATGCAGATTTCCAGAAGATTTCCGTTTCCTGTTCTGGCGGCATCTTTAAGTTTGATGATAATTTCTGAAACATTTTCAGCATCCCTGGCTGTTTTTATCTGTTGGAGTCTTTCGATCTGTTTTCTCCGAACTTCAGAATTATCGATATCCAGAATCTCGAGTTCCATCTGTTTTTGGGTGGATTTAAATGAATTTACACCAATGATAAATTCTTCTCCGCTGTCGATTTTTGCCTGTTTTTTGGCTGCGGCTTCTTCAATTCTCATTTTTGGAATTCCGGCTTCGATGGCTTTGGTCATTCCGCCTTCTTTTTCCACTTCGTCAATGAATTTCATTGCTTCATCAATCATTTGCTGCGTGAGGCTTTCCACCAAATGGCTTCCGCCCATGGGATCGACAACATCGCAAATTCCGCTTTCCTGCTGAAGGATAATTTGGGTGTTTCTGGCAATTTTCGCGGAATAATCGGTGGGTAAAGCAATGGCCTCATCCAGCGCATTGGTGTGTAAAGACTGCGTTCCGCCTAAAGCAGATGACAAGGCTTCAATGGCGGTTCTTGTAATATTATTGAACGGTTCCTGCTCAGTTAAGCTCCATCCCGAAGTTTGGGAATGGGTTCTTAAAGCCAAAGATTTTGGATTCTGGGGATTAAAAGGAGTCAATAAATTTGCCCAAATAACACGTGCTGCCCGCATTTTGGCAATTTCCATAAAATGATTCATCCCAATTGCCCAGAAAAATGATAATCTCGGCGCGAAATCGTCGATTTTCATGCCTGCTTTAATTCCTGTTCTCACGTATTCTAAACCGTCGGCTAAAGTATAGGCCATTTCCAGAACCGGTGTAGCGCCGGCCTCCTGCATATGATAGCCTGAAATGGAAATCGAATTGAACTTCGGAATATGTTTAGAAGTATATTCAAAAATATCTGCGATAATTTTCATGGAAGGTGTTGGCGGATAAATGTAGGTATTCCGAACCATGAATTCTTTCAGGATATCATTCTGAATCGTTCCTGAAAGTTTTTCCTGAGCAACGCCCTGCTCTTCTGCCGCAACGATATAAAATGCCAGGATTGGAAGCACCGCACCATTCATCGTCATTGAGACTGAAATTTCATCCAAAGGAATTTCGTTGAAGAGAATCTTCATGTCTTCAACGGAATCAATGGCAACACCGGCTTTCCCGACATCGCCAACCACTCTTGGGTGGTTGGAATCATACCCACGGTGCGTTGCCAAATCGAACGCAACCGACAATCCTTTTTGTCCGGCAGCAAGATTTCTTCTGTAAAAAGCATTGGATTCTTCAGCGGTTGAAAATCCCGCATACTGCCTGATCGTCCAGGGTTTCTGAACATACATTGTGGAGTATGGACCTCTCAAAAAAGGCGCAATTCCCGCAGAATATCCTTTTTCAGTTAACTGTGCCGAATCTTTTTCGGTGTAGGAAGATTTCATTTCCAGACCGTCTTTTTCAAAAAAATAGGGCAGTTTATTATCGGAATTTGTATTGAAATCCGGAGTTTGATTTTTAATCGGGTGGCGCATTCTCATTGAATTTACAGATGGGTAAAGTTAAGAATTTTTCATCAGATAGTTTTTTGAATTTGTCACTAAACAAAAAACTCACGGAAAAACCGTGAGTTTAATTTTTTTAAAGAGAAGGATTATTTGGTGATATCTCCATCGCCATCAGTAGCGTCTTTAGCTGCATCTTTTACTGCGTTTGCACCGTCTTTCACAGCGTCTCCTGTAGCCTCAGCTGCACCTTCTACTGCGTTTGCAGCAGAATCAGTAACCGGCATTGCATCGTTATCAACAACAACTGCCGCAGAATCTCCAACAATTACAGCGGAAGAGTCCACAGTGGTAGCATCAGAAACTGTAGCTTCTGTTTTTTTACATGATACTAAAGCCATTGTGGCGAAAACGCCTGCTAATAAGATTGATTTTTTCATATGATAATATTTTAAATGTGCGCTAATATATAAAAAATCAGTTTAATACCTAATAATTTTCTTCCTCGCCTTTCATTTTCTCTGCATTCTCCGCCATAATCACCGCATCAATCATTTCCTGCAAATCTCCATTCATATATGCATCGAGATTATACATCGATTTGTTGACTCTGTGATCGGTAACTCTTCCCTGAGGGTAATTGTAGGTCTTGATTTTTGCTGAACGGTCTCCCGTGGAAACCATTGTTTTTCTCTGGGCAGCAATATCGCCCTGAACTTTCTGAAGTTCAATATCGTAAAGTTTTGTACGAAGCATTTCCATCGCCAATTCGCGATTAGCCAACTGTGAACGTGCTTGTTGACATACAACAACCATACCAGAAGGCTTATGCGTGAGCTGTACTTTGGTTTCAACTTTATTTACGTTTTGTCCACCGGCTCCACCAGAACGCGATGTCTGCATTTCGATGTCGGCGGGATTCAGTTCGAAATCCACTTCTTCAGCTTCCGGAAGTACGGCTACTGTGATGGCAGAAGTATGAACTCTTCCCTGAGATTCGGTTTCAGGAACGCGCTGAACACGGTGAACACCGGATTCGAATTTCATGATTCCGTAAACGCCGTCGCCTTCTACCTTTAAAATCAGTTCTTTATAACCTTTGGAAGCTTCGCTGGAATCGGTTATTTCGTGTTTCCAGCCTTTTGTTTTAAAATACATCGCATAAGCTCTGTACACGTCTTCTACAAATATCGCTGCTTCGTCGCCACCGGTACCTGCGCGCAATTCGATGATGACGTTTTTATCATCGGCTGGGTCTTTTGGAATTAAAAGAACTTTCAGCTGTTCTTCGAGAGCCGGAATTTTCTGAATGGCTTCATTTTTTTCAAGTTTGGCCATTTCTACGAATTCTTTATCCGAGCCGTCGGCAATAATTTCGTCGGATTCGTCAATGGTATTCAAAGTCTGTTTGTACTGATCGAAAACGGCAACGATTTTTCCGAGGTCGCTGTATTCTTTGTTCAGCGAGGAGTATTTTTTCTGGTCGGAAATTACATCAGGCTGAATAATGAGGTCGGCAACTTCATTATAACGCTGTTTAATGGCTTCGAGTTTTGGGATAAGTGACTTTGACATTTGTAGAAATTTGTGGGTGCAAAGATAGGAAAAAAGCAGAAAACAATATTTCTCCCCTGAGAACAACGGTACTTAATTATAGCCCGGATTGAAACGGCATCCTTTTGCGGAGCGCAGCGGAGCAAAAGATAGAGTGGAAAGCCGGTGTTTATATGGAAAGGAAAACGTAAAGAGTTGCTCCAAAAAAAAATCAGCCTCTAAAAAATTAGAGACTGACTGTATATATGATTTTGCTTTGTGACTGCTTTTCCCGGAAATTAAAGTGGGAGAGCAGTGACATCAACTAGTGATGACCGTGGCTGTCGTGGCTGTGTAAGAACGGGCCGTGACCTTTTGGGTTGCTGTAAACCAGTTCTACACCTTCCTGCTCTGTCATTGTTTTTCTTCTGATGTCTTCAGGATCGAAAGGTTTGGTCTTACCGAAATATTCCATCAATCCGGAAGTTAACCAAATCGGGATTACATAACCGAAAAACATAAAGATGCACCAAAATCCTATCAGGAACATGATAACGAAATATACGGTCCAAAGGAACTGGTAGAACGGGAAAAATGCTGATAACATCATCATTGGAATAGATTTTAGGCAAAAGTAGGATAATTTTTGTTTTCGGACAAAAGATTTCCTGTGATTTTTTGCTATTTAAAATGATTAAAAAATATTAATGTGCGATTGATTCGAAGAAATCGTTCGCTTTATCATCGGAGATTATAAAGGCGGGGAAGTTTTCGATCTCGATTTTTCGTACGGCTTCCATTCCAAGTTCTTCAAAATCAACAACCTCTACGGACTTGATGTTTTCTTTGGCTAAAATAGCCGCAGGTCCACCGATAGAGCCGAGGTAGAAACCACCATATTTTGCGCAGGCGTTGGTGACATCCTTGCTTCGGTTTCCTTTGGCCAACATGATCATGCTTCCGCCGTGTGACTGGAATTCGTCTACATAAACATCCATTCTGCCGGCAGTTGTTGGGCCGAAACTTCCGGAAGCCATTCCGTCCGGCGTTTTTGCGGGACCGGCGTAATAAATTGGGTGATTTTTGAAATAATCGGGCATTGGTTTTCCGTTGTCGAGAAGTTCTTTAATCTTTGCGTGTGCGATGTCGCGTGCTACGATTAAAGTTCCGTTCAGGCTTAAGCGCGTTTTAATTGGGTATTTAGAAAGTTCTGCCAAAATATCTGGCATCGGCTGGTTCAGATTAATTGAAACTGCTTCTTCCAAATGTGGCGGAGTTTCCGGTAGATACT
>JAHRWY010000194.1:0-6311 GCA_019104935.1 Kaistella sp. | reverse complement strand
TTTTTTGTAATTTTGGAGATCTAAATTTAGTAAAAATAAAATGATTCTAATTTTTTAAGTCCATTACGCCTCAAAAAAACTTTAATCTCAAAAAATTTTATAAATGAAAATTACACTCAACAGAATTAACGATGATTACTTATTTGAATGCACCAACGCGGCAGGAAATAAGATTATAATCGACAATACCTCTCAACCCGATGCGAAAGGAGTTTCTCCAATGGAAACCGTTCTAATGGCTGTTGCAGGATGCAGTGGTATTGATATCGTATCGATCCTTAAAAAACAGCGTCAGGTGATTGAAGGCTTTTCTGCAGAAGTAGAGGGAGAGAGAATTCAGGTTGATGAAGCAAAACCTTTTAAAAGCATACTTGTGAAATTTTTCCTTCAGGGAGTTATTGATCCGAAAAAAGCGCTGAAGGCTGCAGAACTGTCATTTGAAAAGTACTGTTCGGTTTCGAAAACATTTGAGCCGAATGTCACAGTTTCTTATGAAGTTTTCGTCAATAACGATAAAGCATAAAAAACTCCGTATGTAAAATGATACATACGGAGTTTTATTTTAAGTCTGGTTTTTTTTACGAAATCCTGGGTTTAATAAGTTTAGCAAACGTTGCAGTCCAACCTGTTTGGTGTGATGCGCCGATTCCCATTCCGGTATCTCCGTTAAAATATTCATTAAACATAATATAATTTTTGAAATGTTCATCATGGTTCAGTAAATGATTTCCGCCATTAAAAGCACGTTCTCCGCTTTCATTTTTACGGAAAATAGAGCATAAACGCTGGCTGAGATTATCAGACACAAACTCCAGATTCCTCATTTCTCCGCTGTTCGCAGGAAATTCAATCTGTAAACTTTCGCCATAGTAATAATGAAATCTCTGCAGACTCTCAACAATCAGGAAGTTGATAGGGAACCAAATGGGCCCACGCCAGTTGCTGTTGCCGCCAAACATGCGGCTGTCGCTTTCTGCAGGTGTATATTTTACGGTAAAATTCTGCCCGTCAACAGTAAATCTAAACGGTTCTTCTTCATAAATTTTCGACATCGATCTGATTCCGTAATCGGATAAAAATTCTTTTTCATCAACCATTCTCGCCAGCACTCTTTTGAGTCTGGTTTTTCTGAGGATGCTCATCAGATGCTTGCCGCCTTTGCCTTCCACTTCCCAGTGAGAAACAAGATTGGCAAGTTCCGGTTTGTTTTTAAGAATCCAGTCCATTCTTTTTGTGAAATTCGGGAGTTTTTCCAAAGTATCATGTTCGATGACTTCAACAGCAAACATCGGAATTAGCCCCACAATACTTCTTAATTTCAGTGAGATGGAATCACCGTCATTTAACTGTAAAACATCGTAGAAAAAGCCATCTTCTTCGTTCCAGAGACCGCCTTTGGCTCCACCGATATTCTCCATCGCTTCTGCAATGTATAGATAGTGTTCAAAGAATTTAATGGCCATATCCTCGTATACCGGGTTATAAAGTGCCAATTCCATGGAAATCCGCATCATATTGAGCGCAAACATCGCCATCCAGCTGGTGCCGTCGGCCTGCTCCAGATGATCTCCGTTTTTAAACTGCATATTTCGGTCGAATGCGCCAATGTTATCAAGCCCGAGGAAGCCTCCACCAAATACATTGTTTCCCTTTTTGTCTTTCCTGTTTACCCACCACGTAAAATTAAGCAGTAGTTTCTGGAAAACACTCTCAAGAAACGGAATATCGGGTTTGCCATTCATTTTTTCATCGATCTTATAAACCCTGAAGGTAGACCAGGCATGAACCGGTGGGTTGACGTCGCTGAAATCCCATTCATACGCCGGAAGTTGCCCGTTCGGGTGGATATACCATTCTTTCGTGAGAAGTGTCAGCTGGTATTTGGCAAACTCCGGGTCGAGTAACGCAAACGGAACGCAGTGAAAAGCCAAATCCCAAGTTGCAAACCAGGGATATTCCCACTTGTCAGGCATGGAAATGATGTCTTTGTTCTGCATGTGCTTCCATTCTTTATTGCGTACATAATGATCGAAATTTCTTGGAGCTTCATATTTTGGATCACCTTTCAGCCATTTTGAAACGTTGTAATAATAGAACTGTTTATTCCATAAAAGTCCGGCAAAAGCCTGCCGCTGAATGTTTTTTTCGTCTTCATCAGAAATGTCACACTGCAGTTCAGCATAAAATTCTTCGGCTTCCTGTTTTCTAAGACTAAAAATTTCGTCGAAATCATAGAAGGCGTTCTCCATTTCATGTGGGCTCAGCCTGAAATCAAAAGTCTTACTTTCGCCGGCCTCAAGTTCTGTATTGATATAGAAGCTTGCTTTTGTACCTGTTTGATCTGGATTTAAGGTGTTTTCTGTCTGATGAACTATAAAATCATTAATGCCGTCTTTAAAAAATTTATGATCGGAAGGATGAGCATTTATTTTTGCCGGATTCGTTTCATTATTACAGAACAATGATTCAGTATCTGAATTTCTTGAATAAAACTTTTTCTGGGGTATAGAATCGTGGCAAATGTCGATAGTTCCTTTTGACGAAGATTTTAGTGATGGTTCATAAGTTCCGTATCCCCAACTCCAGTTATTCCTGTACCACAAAGTTGGAAGAATCACGAGCGGTGCTTTATTCTTGCTTCTGTTTACGGCTGTTACACGTATGGCAAAATCATCATGAGCGATTTTTGCATATTCTATAAATAGATCAAAATAATTATTATCGTCGAAAATTCCGGTATCAACCAGTTCATATTCGGGTTCTGTTTTGGAGCGTCTGGCGTTCTCTGCAATCAGTTCTTCGTAAGGAAAGCGCTGGATCGGGTATTTGTACACCATCTTCATGTAAGAATGTGTAGGTGTATTGTCGAGATAGTAAAATATTTCTTTTATGTCTTCGCCGTGGTTTCCTTCGTAGTTACTTAATCCGAAAAATCTTTCTTTGATCATTTTATCTTTTCGGTTCCAGAAAGAAAATGCGAAGCAAAGCAATTGCTTGTCATCACAAATCCCAGCAATACCATCCTCATTCCAGCGATAAGCCCTGCTGATGGCATCATTATAAGTGGTGTGTCCCCACGCATTTCCGTTTTGGCTATAATCTTCACGAACTGTTCCCCATTGTCTGTTGCTCACATAAGGCCCCCATTTTTTCCAGTGGTCGTCGAGCATTCTTTGTCTTTCAGCTGTCATAATTCAAATTTCAGGTGCGAAATTATGAAATAAAAATCTTTTCGGTTTTTAGGGATACTTTAGAAAAAATAACTACTTTTGCAACAGATTTTGTTCATTTACATATTGAAAATGTTATCAAGAAAGGTGGAGAGACTAGACTCAGAGAAACCTTGGCAACCCTTCGGAAACGGAGAAGGTGCTACATTCTATTCGCTTAGGCGATGCAGATAACACAAACTTTTTTACCATTCTACGGTAGCATTTTCAATTTTTAATTTTTTTAAAAATTGGAAAACCAGCTAAACTTTATCACTCTTTATCAGTTTAAATTACATTCAGGAAAAATTCTTGATATTAATTTGTCGTATCAAACTTTTGGGCCTGAATTATTTTCTGCGCCGGTAATTCTCGTGAATCATGCGCTAACAGGAAATTCTAACGTTTCAGGTGAAAAAGGATGGTGGAGGGATCTTATTGGTAAAGAAAAAATTATAGATACCGACCGATTTACCGTTCTGTGTTTTAATATTCCCGGAAACGGTTATGACGGAAATATTATAGAAAATTATCAGGATTTTATCACATCAGATGTCGCCAGAATTTTTCTTGAAGGTTTAAACTATTTAAAAATTGAAAAACTTCACACCATCATCGGAGGTTCACTGGGCGGCGGCATCGGTTGGGAAATGCTGGCAGTAAACCCCGAACTTACCGAAAACTTCATTCCTGTTGCCTGCGATTATCAAACTTCAGACTGGCTTTATTCGCAATGTTTGGTGCAGAAATTTCTTTTGGAGCAGAAAGAAGAACCGTTGCACAAAGCACGTGCTCACGCGATGCTCTGTTACCGCACGCCAGAATCACTCAATTCCCGTTTCAAAAATGAATTTCTCATTGATAAGGAAATCCGAAAATCCGAAGACTGGCTTAATTTTCATGGAAAAAAACTGGCCGAAAGATTTAGTTTACAGGCATATAAACTGATGAATCAGTTATTGATGAGTATCCGGGCTGATCGAGACCAACTGCATCTTATTTCTGCAGATATCCATCTTGTGGCGGTAGATTCAGACTTGTTTTTCCCCGCACGAGAAATAAAGGAAACTTATCAGTTTTTAATTTCAAAAAGGCCAAATGTCTTTTATCACGAGATAAATTCCATTCACGGTCATGACGCGTTCCTTATGGAATATGAACAATTTACAAACATTTTAAAAAAGGTATTTAATGAAAAATAAAACAGAGGTAAAACTCATTAAAAATAGAGCCATCATTAAGTTTGAAGGCAAAAATTTTCTGGGAGAAATCGGAATTGACGGAAGAATCTTTAAAGCGCTTACCTATGCCAGAATAAGTGTAGGCGTTATTTCGCAACAGGCGATCGAAAATGGGATTTCAGTCCTGGTGAGCGAGGCAGATGCAGAAAAAGCAGTAAACTGTTTGATTAATGAGTTTGAGCAGGAAAGAAAATCCGGAAAAGTGAGCCTTATTTACAGCATCAGTAATGTCTCGGTCATTGGTTTTGTTTCTAAAGATTTCAATAAAATAATGTCTGAACTAGGTCGTAACAATATCTTTCCGTTGATTCTTAATCAGGTGGCCGCGGAAAACAGAGTCAATATTGTAGTAACTTCTTCTCAGGACGAAAAAGCGAAGAATATCATTGAAGCTGAAATCTTTGCGAGACCAAAAACTGTTCACCTCGCAATCATCGGACACGGAAATGTTGGAAGTACTTTGATAGACCAGGTTTTAGAAAGTTCCGAAGAAATCCGGAACAGAAAAAAAATCGATTTGAAGATTGTTGCCGTTGCCAATTCCAAAAAAATTGCGCTTAACCGTTCAGGATTCAGCGAAAACTGGAACGAAGAAATTCTGGTGGCAGAACGGCCGTCAAAAGTAGAAGAACTTATTGCTTTTTCTCAGCAGAATCAGCTGGAAAATCTTATTGTGGTGGATAATACCGCAAGTAAAGAATTCGTAAAAAATTATCCGGTTCTTGCAGAAAACGGATTCGATTTGGTGTCATCCAACAAAATCTTCAATACACTACCCATTTCCGAGTACCGGAATTTCCGTCATATTCTTAACAAGAAAAACAAAAAGTACCTTTACGAAACCAATGTAGGCGCAGGATTGCCGCTCATTGATACGATTAAACTGCTGCATTTGTCCGGAGAGAATATTACCCGCATCAAAGGCGTTTTTTCAGGATCGCTGAGCTATATTTTCAACAATTTTTCCGTGCGCGACGAGAAGTTTTCAACAATTCTGAAAGAAGCGGTGGAAAAGGGATTTACTGAGCCGGATCCACGCGAAGATTTATCCGGAAGTGATGTTGCCAGAAAGCTGCTTATTCTTGCGCGCGAACTGGATTTGATTAACGAATTCGGTGATATTAAAATTGAAAATCTGGTTCCGGAAAATTTAAGAAATCTCACGAAAGATGATTTTATATCGCGTTTAAGTGAACTTGATGAAGTTTTTGATGAGGTGAAAAAATCACAACAGAAAAACCATGTACTGAGATTTACCGGCGATCTTCACGGTGATTTACAACAGGAAAAAGGTGAGCTGGACGTAAAACTTATTTCAGTTCCTGCAGATTCTGCATTGGGTCAGCTCAAAGGTTCAGATTCAATATTTGAAATCTATACCGAAAGTTACGGCGAAAATCCAATCGTCATTATGGGCGCAGGAGCAGGTGCGAAAGTCACTGCACGAGGCGTTTTCGGTGATATTTTAAGACTGTCGGAAAATAAATAATATTTAATTCAACTACAATCATATGTCAGATAATTTTGAAACCAACGCCATCCGCATTCAGTCGCAGCGTTCTCACTTTGACGAACATTCCACGCCTTTGTATCTCACTTCAAGTTTCGTATTTGAGGATGCTGAAGATATGCGCGCAAGTTTTGCTGAAGAAAAATCCAAAAATTTATACAGCCGTTTTTCTAATCCCAATGTCAACGAGTTTACCGAAAAAATGGTGAAACTCGAAGGTGCTGAAGCGGGATATGCTTTTGCCACAGGCATGGCAGCGATTTATTCCACTTTTGCTGCGCTGCTGAGTTCGGGCGACCATATCGTGAGCTGCCAATCGGTTTTTGGTTCTACACATACTTTATTTACAAA
>JAHRWY010000128.1:0-3151 GCA_019104935.1 Kaistella sp. | reverse complement strand
ATATTTTACGAGATCCATTCCGCAAACCGGGCAGCCTACGTTGGAATCGTAAACTTTGTCGCCTTCGCAGTACATCGGGCAGTAATATTTTCCGGCATGGTTTTCAGTGTTTGCAGAAGGTGGAGCTGGATGATGGGAATGAGTAGAGCCGTGATTGTGGGTGTGCTGGGACGCATTTTTAATTAAATCTTCCGTAATTTCTTCCAGATGCATGTGACACACCGGGCAGCCGGTATCAGAACCGTAGGTTTTATCACCCTCGCAGAACATGGGGCAGAAATAGTCACCGATTTTATCTTTAAAGTTTTCGGGCAGATTTGTTTTGGAGAAGGTTGCCGGCTTATTCTTGTAATCTGCTCTTTCCTCGATGGGAACAAGGAACATGTTACAGACCGGACAGCGTTTTCCGGATGCGAAATATACTTTTTCGCCTTCGCATTCCATTGGGCAGTAATACACAGAACTTGGCGAAATTCTTTCTGAAGGATGGGTATGATGATTTTCCATATGCTTATTTATTGTTCAAATTTCTTAAAGTGAAACCGAACACTGTTATAAATATAGGGAAGAATCTTATACTTTTCAGATTTTATCGAGCGGAATACGGTTTTTCACTTTCAGTTTTTTGAATCCGGAAGGGGTAAAACCTGTACTGTTCCGGAATTGTGAAGACAGGTGCTGAACACTTTTATACCCAAGTTTTCCGGATATTTCGGTTAGAGAGAATTCATCATAAAACAAAAGCTCTTTTACTTTTTCAATCTTCTGAAGGATGAAATACTGCTCGATCGTAACACTTTCGTTCTGGGAAAACAGTTTTGATACGGCGCTGTAATCGCGGTGCAGTTTTTCCGAAATAAATTTGGAAAGGATGAAGTCTTCCGGAATATCCAGTCCATCAATCAGCAGGATCAGCTCTTTTTTTACTTTGGCAATAAGCTGGTGTGCAGCATCTTCAAGAATCTCAAAACCTGCTTCCTTAAGGCGCTGATTAAGTTCCTGCAGGTCTGCGGCTTCCATGTGATTTTTTATTTCAACTTCGCCCAGTTCAACCGTGGAGAATTTCAGGCGGAAATCTGTCAACACTTTTTCTACCGCAGCGATACAGCGGTTACAGACCATATTTTTGATATAGAGTTTCATTCTATGCTTTTCAGTCGGTCGGATACAAACTCGATTTTGGTTTTTCCATGTTTGGTTGGTTTGCCTTCTTCATCTACGCCTACAAAAATAATTTTATCAATAGTAATGATGGTTTGTCTGGTCATCATATTGCGAACGTCGCAGGTGAGGGTGATGGAGGTGTGGCCGAAATTGGTCGCTTCAATCCCGATTTCAATAATATCGCCCTGTTTTGCGGAACTGATGAAGTTGATTTCAGAGATATATTTGGTAACACATCTTGGAGTTTCCAGCTGAACAATGGCGTAAAGCGCGGCTTCCTCATCAATCCACTGCAGAAGTCTGCCTCCGAAAAGGGTATGGTTAGGATTTAAATCTTCAGGTTTGATCCATTTTCTGGTATGGTAGTTCATCTTTTTTAAATTTAATGGTTAGCAGTTATTAACGGGTGAAAACAAGTTTTGTTTTGGTCGAAAGTTTTTCATCGATACGGTAGCCTTCCAGGTTGAAGCCTTTTACATCATTCAGGGTTTTTGCCTGCTGTTCTGCACAGTAGCGCACCATCAGTCCGCGGGCATGTTTGGTGTACACCACGATGGTTTTGAGTTTTCCGTCTTTCAGTTCAAAGAAATCAAAGTCGATCACCGGGGCATTCAGTTTCTTTTTATCGAGTGCTTTAAAATACTCGCTGCTGGCTAAATTCAGGATGATATCGTTACTTTTCAGTTCGCTGTTGAGTTTTTCTGTAAGTTTATCCCGCCAAAAGCTGTAAAGGTTTTTATAATTATCAAACTCGAAATTCCTACCCATTTCCAAACGGTAGAGCATTACTTTGTCTGATGGTTTCAGCAAGCCATACAGACCGGAAAGGATGCGGTAATTTTTCTGAAGATAGGCGACGGCTTTTTTATCCAGTGTTTTCGCATCTAATCCCCGGTACACTTCGCCGGTGAAGGCAAACATGGCAGGAGCAGACTCTCTGGAAGCGGGTTTGGGTTTCCATTTTTGGTTTCTTTCCCAGTTTTCATCTGCAAGTTTTGCGGAAATCTCCATGAGTTCCGAGAGATATTTGGGTGTTTTTTCTTTTAAATGGGAGTGTATAAATGCTGCTTCCTCAATGAACTCTGGGGTAGTAGGTTTCAGAAAATCTGTTGAATTTTCTATGTTCATGAGTTTTGCAGGAGAGGTAATAATTTTCATTGAGATGATGGTTGAAAATTTTAAAGCTGATAATATTCTTAAGGAATCGGCTGCCTTTGTCGTGGAATGTCTTTGAAAAAGACTGACGCACGGTATTAGTGCAAAAAGTTATACAATGCCTTTCCCCTGCCGGATGATGTCGGGTTCGCCGCTGGTTAAATCTACGATAGTGGAAGCCACATTGTCACCGTATCCGGAATCGATAACGATATCGACCAAATGATCATATTTCTCTGCGATCAGCTCTGGGTCCGTAGAATATTCGATGACTTCATCATCATCTTTGATGGATGTGGAAGCGATAGGGTGCCCAAGTTTTTCCACAATCAGCTGGGGGATTGGATGGTCGGGAACGCGGATACCTACTGTCTTATTGCCTTTGTAGGCCAGGGGCAGGCTTTTGTTTGCTTCGAGAATGAATGTGAACGGTCCCGGGATCTTGCTTTTTAAAAAGCGGAACACCGGCGTGTCGATGGCACGCGTAAAGCTAGACAAATGGCTTAAATCATTACAGATAATGGAGAACTGGGCTTTCTCGAGCTTTACTTTTTTAATCTGGGCAAGCTTCTCCATCGCGCGGATGTCGAAAATATTACAACCCAACGCATACACCGTATCGGAGGGATAGATGATAATTCCGCCATTGTTGAGAGATTTAACCACCTCAGCAATAAGGTTTTCCTGTGGATTATCGGGGTAAATTTTTAATATTTTAGCCATACACAAATTTAGGCAATATTGATGAATAAAGAATTTTTTGCAAATAATTTGGATGTTTACAAAAATGTTGTATATTTGCACCACAATAACGCGGGGTAGAGCAGTAGGT
>JAHRWY010000169.1:0-13060 GCA_019104935.1 Kaistella sp. | reverse complement strand
GAATCTTTCTTCTCATCTTCATTCAAAACCTTTACCGGAATATTTTTAACGGATTTCGATTTTCGCGGCCTTTTTTTACCATAACTTCCTGCAGTCACTTTTCCGCGTCTTGATTTCTGATCTCCTTTTCCCATAATTAATACTGTTTTTTTGTTATTGATTTACACAAAGTTAAATAAAAAACACAATCATTGAAGCCTAAATTTTCATAAATTTTGCACTTTCTTTAGTTTAGATTTTCTCCAGTTCCAGGGAGCAATCGGATCTTTATCCCTCCAAAGGCCAACTTTCTTTTTTCTTGCCGCTGTTTCCAGATCTGCATAGTTTGCACTTTTCGAATAGCGTTTATAATGCCACGCCAACCCATTGCGCACCAATTCTTTGTTTAGGTTTTGGTTGTTATAAAAAATTTCACCAATCCATCTGCCGTTGCGGTCTTTCTTGCCATTCCCGATGACTACAACCGTTTTCCCGAAACAAAAATCTGAAACAAATTGTTTGGCTTTATAACCAAAAGGCTGGTTTTTCTCGGGACAGTCGATATGTTCCAAACGAATGGTTATCGGTTTATTTTCATAGAGAAGAACTACGGTGTCGCCGTCTTTTACGCCAATAACTTTTCCGACAATGGTTTGCGAAAAAATATTTTGATTAAAAACTATAAATATAAAAAACAGCAGAAAATTCTTCATCCTACAAAAGTATTGATTTCTAAAGTAAATTTTTCTTATTGAAAATCAGACAGTTAAAACAAATTTTATTAAAATCAAATATTTTTTTATTGTTTTACAATAATTTTTTATAGAATTGCAATATAAAATTATTAAAAAATGGAAAAATCAAGTTTTGTACTTAAGTCAATCCGTATTGTATTTATTCTGGGATTAATTGGATTGTTTGTTAGTTTAATAAATATTCTTTGGGTATTTTTTGGACATAATTTAAATTTGGAAATGGCTAGAAAATTTCATTCTTCAATTGATTTTACGAAAATTTGGAAAAATGATGAAAACGCATTCAATGTTATTTCTTTGATTGAAATCGTTACAGTGATTTTAAAAATTTATATCTTCTTAAATGTTTTAAAAGTTTTCAAAAATCTAAATTTTAATGAACCTTTCAATCAAAAAATAAATGATATTATTAGAAAGATAATTTATTTATCAATTTCAATTGGTATTTTAGGAGTGCTTATTAAAGTTTATATCGAGTTATTTGTTGCAAACGACTTATTATTATCTACACAAATTGGAAATTCAGAATATTTATGGATTGGCGCTTTACTATTTATTTTGAACAAAATTTTTATAAAAGGCTACGAACTACAATCCGAAAACGACCTAACAATCTAATTTTATGGCAATCATCATCAACGTCGACGTTATGCTTGCCAAGCGCAAAATGCAGAGTCAGGAATTGGCAGAAAAAATAGGAATTACACAGGCCAATCTCTCCATTTTAAAAACAGGAAAAGCAAAAGCGGTGAAACTTTCAACTTTGGAGGCGATTTGCAAAATTCTGGATTGTCAACCGGGAGATTTGTTGGAATATCGTCCAGATTAAATTCGCAAAAATTGCGGCACTTTGGCGAAGTTAGAATCACCCAAAAACCTTATCTTTGCACACGAAATTTTGCTAAGAACTTTATCAAACAATTTCAAACCAATTTTCAAACAATTTCAAACAAAGAACTATGTTCAGAACGCACACCAACGGAGAATTGTCTCTGCAAAATCTTAATGAAGAAGTAACCCTTTCCGGCTGGGTGCAGACCATCCGCGACAAAGGCTTTATGATTTGGATCGACTTGCGGGATCGCTACGGAATTACACAATTGGTATTTGATGCAGATCGATCTTCTGCCGAATTATTGGAGAATGCAAAAAAACTCGGGCGCGAATTTGTAATTCAAGTCAAGGGAAAAGTAATCGAGCGACAAAGTAAAAACCCGAAAATTCCAACCGGAGAAATTGAAATTTTAGTTGAAAATTTAACAATTTTAAATGAATCTCAACTTCCGCCCTTCACCATTGAAGATGAAACCGACGGCGGCGAAGAACTGAGAATGAAATACCGTTACCTTGACATTCGCAGAAATCCGGTGAAAGACAAACTTATTTTCCGCCATAAGATGGCTCAAAAAGTAAGAAATTACCTTTCTGACCAAAATTTTATCGAGGTTGAAACTCCGGTTCTCATTAAATCTACTCCGGAAGGAGCGAGAGATTTTGTGGTTCCGAGCCGAATGAATCCGGGCCAGTTTTATGCGCTTCCGCAATCGCCACAAACGTTCAAACAATTGTTAATGATTGGCGGAATGGACCGTTATTTCCAGATTGTAAAATGTTTCCGTGATGAGGATTTACGTGCCGACAGACAGCCCGAATTCACCCAGATTGATTGCGAAATGGCGTTTGTAGAACAGGAAGATGTGCTGGAAATTTTCGAAGGAATGACCGCGACTTTATTGAAAGACATCACCGGAAAAGAATTCGGGAAATTCCCGAGAATGACTTTCGCAGATGCCATGAAAAAATACGGAAACGACAAACCTGACATCCGTTTCGGAATGGAATTCGTGGAAGTAAACGATTTAGTCAAAGGAAAAGATTTTAAAATATTTGACGATGCAGAATTGGTTGTCGGAATCAACGTTGAAGGTTGCGCAGATTACACCAGAAAACAAATCGATGAACTGATCGATTGGGTAAAACGACCACAAATAGGTGCTTCCGGAATGGTTTGGATTAAATTCCAAAACGACGGCGTTGTCACTTCTTCTGTAAATAAATTCTACAATGAAGAGGATTTAAAGAAAATCACAGAAAAATTCGTGGCAAAACCAGGAGATTTAATTTTCCTCATGTCCGGAAACGAAAATAAAGTAAGAACCCAACTTTCCGCTCTCAGAATGGAATTGGGGAACCGTCTGGGTTTAAGAAAAGGAAATGAATTTGCGCCACTTTGGGTCATCGATTTCCCACTTTTGGAATGGGACGAAGAAAGCGGAAGATATCATGCGATGCACCACCCGTTCACTTCTCCTAAACCGGAAGATGTACATTTATTAGAAACCGATCCCGGAAAAGCCAGAGCGAATGCTTACGATTTAATCCTCAACGGAAATGAAATCGGCGGTGGATCGGTAAGAATTTTCGATAAAGATTTGCAGGCAAAAATGTTTGATCTTTTAGGATTCACCAAAGAAGATGCAGAAGCGCAGTTTGGATTTCTGATGAACGCCTTCCAATATGGAGCACCACCGCACGCTGGTTTAGCTTTAGGTTTCGACCGCTTGGTTGCGATTTTGGATGGCAATGAAGTGATCCGGGATTATATCGCTTTCCCGAAAAACAATTCCGGACGCGATGTGATGATTGATGCACCGAGTAAGATTGCGGATGAGCAGTTGGATGAGTTGGAACTGAAATTGAATTTAAATTTAAAAGCATAAAAATTCTCAAAATCAATATAAAAAGTCTCATTGTTTTCATAAACGGTGAGATTTTTTTTTAATGAATGCGACGCTATGAAGTTCTCCGTTAATTAACTATTTTTACCATAACACAAATTTTGATTTATGGAAAAAGCGTTACAAATTCTTCAACAATATTTTGGCTACGACAATTTCCGACTCGAACAGGCAAGTGCAGTAAAAAATGTAATTACCAAAAAAGACACTTTTGTTTTGATGCCAACTGGAGGTGGAAAATCGCTTTGCTATCAAGTTCCCGCCTTGGTTTTGGACGGAACAGCAGTTGTAATTTCACCCTTAATCGCTTTGATGAAAGACCAGGTGGATGCTTTGCGTGCGAATGGAATCTCTGCTGCTTTCCTCAATTCTTCGATGAATTCTTTGGAACAGAACGAAACTTTTCATCAATTACAAGAAGGAAAACTCAAACTTTTATATGTAGCGCCAGAAAAATTGAGCGCAGATAATGGCTCATTTTTAAACTTATTAAAAGGCATCAATATTTCTCTCTTTGCTGTAGATGAAGCACATTGTGTGTCTCATTGGGGACATGATTTCCGTCCGGATTATTTATTTTTGAATGGAATAAAAAAACAATTCACGACAGTTCCAATTATTGCATTGACTGCAAGTGCTGATGAAATTACGAGGAAAGACATCATCAAACAATTGAATCTCAATGAGCCTTTGGTTTTGATTTCTTCCTTTGACAGAGCCAATATTAAATATTTTGTACAGCCCAAACAGTCCGTTCTCAATCACATTGTTCAATATCTGAACGATCACCCGAATGATTCTGGAATTATCTACTGTTTGTCCCGGAAAGGAACAGAAGACATGGCAAATAACCTCAAAGAAAACGGCATCAATGCCGCATTTTACCACGCAGGAATTTCTTCATCAGAACGGGCGCAGGTTCAGGATGATTTCATTAAGGATAAAATCAGAGTAATGGTTGCTACAATTGCGTTTGGAATGGGAATCGACAAAAGTAATGTGCGTTTTGTGATGCATGCAGACCTTCCGAAAAATGTAGAAAGCTACTACCAGGAAACGGGAAGAGCCGGAAGAGATGGTTTGCCGAGTGAAGCGATTTTATTTTACTCAAATGCGGATGTAATGAAACTGAAGAGATTTGCAATGATTGAAGGCAACGAGGAACAATCAACATTAATGCTTCGAAAACTACAGCAAATGGCCGACTTTGCTGAGATGCAAAAATGCAGACGACAATATCTGATGGAATATTTTGGAGAATCGCATCCGGGAAATTGTAATTCCTGCGATTATTGTCTCAGCGATTTTGAAAATTGGGACGCCACGATTGAGGCACAAAAATTGTTGAGTGCCGTTTTCCGATTAAAAGAACGCTATGGAAAAAATTTAATTATCGATTTTCTCCGGGGATCAAAAGGTGCGAAAATTACGGATTACATGCGCGGTTTACCAACCTACGGAGTCGGCAGAAACGCTGACAAAACCTATTGGCATCATTTAACAAAACAATTACTGCTCCATGGTTTTTTACAGGAATCGAACGAAGAATTTCCTGTTTTGAAACTGACAGAAAAAAGTAAAGAGGTTTTATTTAACAGTAAAAAAGTCAACCTCCAAAAAGCAAAAGCGTTCGCCAAAGCGGTGACTGTAGCTGAAACAGAAAGTTTCTACCCGAAAAACGAAGTCGAAGAACATCCGGATTTATTTGATGAATTAAGAGTTTTAAGAAGACAGCAAGCGGAGCAAGAAAACGTACCGCCTTATGTTATCTTTTCTGACGCCACACTGCTCGAATTAGCAAGTTATCTTCCGCATACCAAAGAAGAACTTAGCCAGATCAGTGGTTTCGGGACCTTTAAAATTGAAAAATATGGGGAGCTGTTTTTAGCCTTAATTTCAGAATATTGCGCCAAAAATAATCTGACCAGCAAGATCTCCGAAAAAAAACCGAAGAAACAAACGACGCCGAAAAAAGAAAATCAATACCAAGCCGGAACTTATACCACAACTTTTCAGATGTACAAATCGGGCAACAATATAGAAGATATCGCAAAAATGAGAAATCTGTCTGTGAATACCATTCAAACGCACTTGGCCAATTTTGTGGAAGTAGGCACCATTAAAGCAAGCGAACTGATGGATACCAATAAAATAGATCCTGTTATTTCTTTTGCTAAAACCCAGACGATTCTCTCTTTAAAAGCAATAAAAGAAGAATTGGGCGAAGCGTTTTCTTACTTTGAAATTCATGTCGCACTTGCTTTTTATAAATGGCAAGAAAGAGAAAAAAGCAGAAACTGAAACTAATCAAACAAAGCAATATTAATATCGGATACACAAATTACAAAGAATAGCCGATATTAAAAATAAAATTGTACCTTTGAAAAATGAAATGGCAATTGTATCCATATTACTTTGAAGGTTTAGAAAAACAACTGGAAAGAATTCACGAAAAAAAACGTGAACTGGATCAAAAACGCCCTATTCCGAGCTACGTTCTTAAAAGCATCAGAGAAAGTTTAAGTATCGAATGGACCTACAATTCAAACAGTATTGAAGGTAATACTTTTACACTGCAAGAAACAAAAATGGTGATTGAAGATGGATTTACCATTAAAGGAAAATCCCTTCGGGAACATTTCGAAGTGGTGAATCACCAGGAAGCGATCGAATTTGTGGAATCACTTGCGGCAGATGATTATATTCTTAATAAATTGGATGTTTTGAGTGTTCATCATCTTGTGTTACAGAAAATAGAAAAGGATTTTGCCGGTAAATACAGAACATCCGGTGTTCGGATTTCGGGTGCGAACTTCGTTCCGCCGAGTGCTTTGAAAGTTGATGAGTTTATGAGCGAGTTGATTGATTTTGCCAACGATCCAGAAGTGGATATTCTCATAAAATCTGCTATTTTTCATCATCGGTTCGTTTGGATTCATCCGTTTTTTGATGGCAATGGAAGAACAGCGAGATTGCTCTTAAATTTAATTTTAATGAAAAGTGGTTTTCCGCCTGCCATTATTTTAAAGAATGACCGCAAAAAATATTATGACGCATTAAATCAGGCGAACAATCAGGATTATTCTAAATTGGTGCTGTTGATTTTACAGGCCGTTGAGCGAACGCTGGATATTTATCTGGGAAATCTCAACAATACCTACGACCAGTACCAAACCATCACCGAGATCGTGAGTGAGCCCGATGTTCCTTATGGACAGGAATATGTGAGTTTATTGGCAAGACAAGGTAAAATAGACGCCTTTAAAGAAGGCCGAAACTGGCTCACTACGAAAGACGCGGTGTTGAATTATATTGAAAATCGTGACCGAAAAAGAGTTTTAAAAACGGAAGCGGAAAATTAATTTTTCCGCTTTTTTTTAGGGCAGGTTGGCAACTAAAAATTCTGGTGAAAGTTTCAATATCCAATAAATAATTTTCCATTTCCAATTTGGGACGATGGTGAAAGAATTTCCTGCGTTTACGATATGTTTTGCAACATAAGCGGGTTCCATCATCAGCTTTTTGTTGAGTTTCAAACCTGCATTTATCTTCGTGTTGATGTAGCCACTCACCAAAACATTGACGATAATTTTTCTATCAGCCAACTCTTGGCGAAGTCCGGCTAAATACTGCGTGAAAGCTGATTTTGTACTTCCATAAACGAAATTACTTTTTCTGCCACGAACTCCGGAAAGCGAAGAAATCCCGATAATTCTTTCTAAATTTTTGTTGGATAAATCGGTTGCGATAATATTTAAAATGGAAACCGCACCGATATAATTCACTTTCATCATGTTGAAAGTTCCTTCAAAACCGTGCAAAGCTTCTTGATTTTTCACCAAAAAACCTGCGGCATAAACCACGATATTCGGTTTTATTGAAAGTTCATCATAAAACTTCTGATGAGTGCTGAAATCCGCTGTATCAAAATAAATCAGCTCCACTTTATCTTCAAGATGATGTTCTACAACGAAATTTTTCAATGAAACTAAATCTCTGGAAGCCGCAAAAATCTTAAATCCTATTTCCGAATATTGCAAAATACACTGTTTGGCAACATCTGAATTGGCACCGAGAACGAGCACTGTTTTATGAAGATTAGTCTTCATGATTATTTCGCACGAAGCCGTTCTTTAATTTTTCCGATATTTTCTTTGGCGGAATCTTCTAAAATTAATGAAGCGCTCATCAAAATTCTTTCCGGCATTAATTGGTCAAAATGTTCGGTTCCTTCCCACGAAACTTTTTTAATTAAAGCCAAAGCGTCCGAACTTCTCGATGATAATTTTTCCATGAACGCATTAATTTCCTCATCCATTTTCTCAATATTTTCAGAAACGGAATGATAAACATCGTGCTTTTCACACCAGTCGGCGCTACGGAAATCCGCATCAATCGACATCGCTGAATACGCAGATTTTCCGATTTTTCTTTCAACATAAGGTCCGATCACAAACGGTCCGATTCCCAAGTTCAATTCTGTTAAAGCCATTGCGGCATCTTTGGTAGCAAAACAATAATCAGCTGCACAAGCGATTCCCACACCGCCTCCGGTAGTTTTTCCCTGAACCCTAACTATCACTAATTTTCCGCAAGATCGCATCGCATTTAAAACCTTAGCAAAACCACCAAAAAATATTTTCGATTTTTCCAACTCTTCGATTTCCAATAATTCATCGAAACTGGCTCCCGCACAAAACGCTTTTTCACCTTCAGATTTTAATAGAATTGCTTTTACATTTTGATCTTTTCCGCTTTCTAAAATAGTTTGCGCCAATTTTTCTAAAATCTCTCCCGGCAAAGAATTGCTTTTCGGGGTACCGAAAGTGATTTCGGCGATGTTATTTTTTACTTCCTGAGTTACAAATCCGTTGTTCATGATGCTTTATTTAATGCGAGTAAATATTTGTCGATGTATAATTGTTTTTCTTTGCTTTTGTACTGCTGAATATATCGGGGATGTTCCAACACCGTCATTTTATCGAAAAAATGTTCCTGACTGTTGATTTTATCAATAAAATTGGCGTTCTTTTTTCCTAAAATAAAAACCTCTGAAGTATCCAAACCTAAACTGATATGGTCCTTTAAACTCTTAATCATAAAGGGTTTTACGGCTTCGAAAAGATTTTTGTCGTCATAGTAATTGGCGTTTAAATTACCTTTAATCGTATTCCTGACAATCGCTAAAGGAAAAGGAGAATTGATGTAAAATTCTTTATAAAAAAGTTCCGGTCCGCCGAAATTTTCAATTACATCATAAAGAAATACTGATGAAATTTCGTGCGTGTGCGCCGATTTCATTTCGATTCCGCAAACAGTTTCCAATCTTTTGGTGTCGGTAAAAGGAACGCCTGTAACGCCAGCTCCATGGCGGCTGGGGTTTATTCCGATAATGAATTTTCTTTGGTAATGGTCGTTGTAAAATTTCTGATAAAATCCGGTCATCACCGCTAAAGTTTCGGGATTATCGAAGAACGGATTGAGGACGTCGAAACCTTCAGGAAGATCGCCTGAATAATGCAATTGTTTATTAAATGCCACAATTTGTTCACCGATGTTCTTTTTCACTTTTCTGTTTAATTTATTTTATAAATGATGTTCCGAAGCAACATTTATTATTTTATAATTTGGAGACCTTTGAAAAAGCAATGTCATAAAGGTTACTATTAATTAAATTTTGCAATAATATTACATTTTATTCATTAGATAGCGTTCCTACGGAACGCATTTTATTAATTTCTATTTGAAATTCTCCGTCAATACATCAACTGTTTCTTTTCCTTTTTCTTCCAACCCGCCTGACTTCGATATTTCACGAAAAATATTTTAAGATCAGCCTGGCTTTCATAATCCACAAAATAAATCTTTTTATCCGCCTGACTTGCGTATTTCACGAAAAACCATTTCCCTTCATTTCCTTCGGCTTGGCTCTGATAATCTACTTTATAAACATTCAAATCTGCTTGGCTTTCGTATTTTACGACAAAAACTTTCACATCGGCCTGACTTTGATAATCAACAGAAAAAACTTTCTGCGCAGAAAACTGCAAAGTGAAAAAGAAACCAAAAATTAAGGCTAAAGATTTTTTCATGTTTATTAACTGGTAAAAAGTCCGAATTGCTCAAAGTGATGCGTCACATGCTTTTGATGAAACAGTTCCATCATCTCTTTATTTAATTTTCCGAAAACAAAATGCAAATGTTCCGCTTCCGAATTTTCACGGTAATAAATCTGATAATTTTTTACCGATTCGATGAAGTGAGTTTTGGCTTCTTCCAGATTTTTATATTTTAATTCAGGCAACTTTCCTTCTTCTAAAAAAGGCGCGGGAAAATCCTTTGGCATTTTTCTGAAATTATAAAGCGAATCCTGATATTTCTCCAAATGTTCTTCCGGTGTTTTACATTCCGAAGTTTGCAATTCTCCAGTGCTGTATTTCATCGTGGTTTCCAAATGTTCCAGCATTTCCTGAGCATTCATTTTCCCCCACTTTGGCGCAGTTTGTACGGTTAAATTGTTTAATCTTTTGGCAAAATTTTTATAATCGATTGTAATGAAAGGAGATTTCTTCGCCACCAAAGTTAAAATCGTTGCAACGCAAACAATCTCTTCCCGCTGATTCACCACTTCCACCAACCATTTCACAACTCCACTAGGAATATTTCTTCCTTTTACCCCTTTGTTGATTTTCTCTTTTGCAGTTAAATAAACCGTAATCGTGTCTCCGGCGTAAACGGGTTTAAAGAAACTTGCATTTTCCAATCCATAATTGGCGATAACAGGACCTTTTTTCCCGGAAACAAACAAACCAGCTGCCGCAGAAAGGATAAAATATCCATGTGCAACCGTTTGATCAAAAATAGTTCCGTTCAAACTTGTAGAATCGGTGTGAGCATAAAAATGATCCCAAGATACATTAGAGAAATTCACAATATCGGCTTCTGTAACAGTTCTTCCGGCGGTTTCTAGAGAATCTCCGATTTCTACTTCTTCGAAATATTTTCTGAAAGGATGTTTGTCTGAAAATTTCTGCGTTGCGCCTTGTTGGTAAATTTTGGTAATCGCCGTCAAAATATCCGGCGAACCTTGAATGGCTGTTTTCTGCAAAAAGAAATGAAGTCCGTTCAATCCTCCCATTTCTTCACCACCGCCTGCTCTTCCGGGGCCGCCATGCATTAAAGTTGGAAGCGGAGAACCATGACCTGTGGATTCTTTGGCATTATCTCGATTTAAAACAAAAATTCTACCGTGAGTGGTCGCCATTTTCCAAGATGTTTCTGCAACAAATTTTTCGTCGTGGGAAATGATGGAACCGACCAAACTACCTTTTCCTCGTTTCGCTAGAGCAGCGGCTTCTTCCGCATCTTTATAAGGCATAATCGTAGAAACCGGTCCGAAAGCTTCCACATCGTGGGAAATATTTTTATTGAAAGGTTGGTCGTTGTAGAATAATTTCGGACTCATGAATGATCCGGATTCGTAATTAGCGTCAATTAAATCTTGTTTTCCGTCGTAAATAAGTTCGGTTTCGGTTTTTAATAAATTGATTTTTTCGGAAACTTCATTGAACTGATCTTTCCCGGCCAAAGCGCCCATTCGCGTTTCGCGATTGAGTGGATTTCCAATTTTTACTTGATCTAAAGATTTAATTAAAGCATTCTGAACATCACCAATCAAATTTTCCGGAACGATAATTCTACGAATTGCGGTACATTTTTGACCAGATTTAGTAGTCATTTCGTTGCGAACTTCTTTAATAAATAAATCGAATTCGGGAGTTCTGGGCTTTGCATCTAAACCTAAAATCGAACAGTTTAAAGAATCTGCTTCCATATTGAATCGCACAGAATTCTGAGCAATGGACGGCATTGATTTCAATTTTTTCCCGGTGGAAGCCGAACCCGTAAAGAGAACAGAATCTCCATCTTTCATGAACTCAAGCATGTTTCCTGCACTTCCACAAATTAGTTGAATGGCACCTTCGGGAAGAATTCCGCTTTCAATCATGTCTTCGAAAACGGCGTGGGTGAGATAACTTGTTGGCGTTGCAGGCTTCACAATACTTGGAACTCCGGCCAAAAGTGAGGTTGATAACTTCTCCAACATTCCCCAAACCGGGAAATTGTAAGCATTAATTTGAACAGAAACTCCTTCACTTGGCGTTAAAATATGTGTTCCGAGAAAAGTTCCGTTGGCTGAAATTTTCTGCGTATCTCCATCTACCCAAAACGGCGTGTTAGGTAACATTCTTTTTGCTAAACCTGAATAAGTGAAAAAAGTTCCAAAACCACCTTCGATATCTACCCAAGAATCCGCATGAGTTGCACCAGTTTTATAGGAAATTTCGTAATATTTTTTCTTTCTTTCCAGAAGATAAAGTGCCATTTTCTTGAGCATTTCACCTCGATCGTAAAAAGTCATGGAAGAGAGATTTTTATAACCGACCGTTCTCCCGAAATCTAACGCTTGCTCGAAATTGATTCCTTCGGTGTCGGCGATTGCCACTTTTTCTCCGTTTACTGAATTATAAAGTTGATTTCCTTCGCCGGTTCCTTCTACCCATTGGTTGTAGATATAGTTTTTGAGCTTTTGCATTTTTTTAAATAAGTAAATATTAAGAATGTTAAGATACAGAAATTTTCAAATTTGCTAAAATATAGTTTTCAAAACCCTGAAATTGCTGAAAAAGAAGCCGTTTGTCATTAAAAAATAAATGGTTAAATCAAATTAATCCATAAAAAAAATCCCTTCCAATAAAAATTGAAAGGGATGGTATAAAGGTTTGCAAGAATTATCTTGCACTTAAATCTACGTAATCGCGTTTTTGAGCTCCTTGGTAAACCTGTCTTGGTCTTCCGATTGGGTCGTTGTGCAAACGCATTTCTTTCCATTGAGAGATCCATCCCGGAAGTCTTCCTAATGCGAACATTACGGTAAACATTTCGGTTGGAATGCCTAATGCTCTGTAGATAATTCCTGAATAGAAATCCACGTTTGGATATAATTTTCTGCTTACGAAATACTCATCTTCAAGAGCTACTCTTTCCAACTGCATTGCGATATCCAACGCTTTATCTTCAATTCCTAAAGAGTTCAGGATATCGTCTGCCGCTTTCTTAATGATGGTTGCTCTTGGATCGAAGTTTTTGTAAACTCTGTGTCCGAAGCCCATCAAACGGAAATTGTCATCCTTATTTTTAGCTTTTTCTACATATTTAGCCACATCACCACCATCCTGCTCGATCATTTCAAGCATTTCGATTACGGCTTGGTTTGCGCCGCCGTGAAGTGGTCCCCAAAGTGCAGAAATACCTGCAGAAACCGATGCGAATAATCCGGTGTGTGCTGAACCAACCATTCTTACAGTTGATGTGGAACAGTTTTGCTCATGATCTGCGTGAAGAATCAATAATTTATCCAAGGCTCCTACAACAACCGGATCGAGTTCAAATTCGATATTCGGACGCCGGAAACACATTTTGTAGAAGTTTTCAACATAATTCAGGCTGTTATAGCCATGGTTGATGGATAAACCCAGTTTTTTACGGTATGTCCACGCACAAAGATGAGAGAATTTCGCTATGAGC
>JAHRWY010000163.1:0-5664 GCA_019104935.1 Kaistella sp. | reverse complement strand
GAAAGTCCGTACACTTGGCCCTGGTCTTTATTAACCTTCAGAAAAAGCTTCTGAAGTACTTTCGCGGAGTCTTTATTCAGTGTAATTTTACCGTTTTTCTGGATATCGTATAAACTTTGCCATTCGGTGGAAAGAGCCCTTAATTCTTTGGAATTCTCGATTAGATCTTTGTTTTCGCCCATCATGCTCATCATTCCGAGCATACTTTGATCCACCAGAATATTAGATTCCATGCTCGTAGCAGAATCTTTATAATACGTAGTTTCTGTATTCACAGAACACGAATTTAAGACTGCAAAGGCAAATGCTGATACCCAAATTCTCATCTGATTAACCATTATTTTTCTTTTTAAGTACTGCAATTGGATTCAAATTTTGTACCTAAGTTAAAAATACGTGAACGAGGGAGTTGGATGTTTTATCTATTGAAAACTCCTTTAAAAATTACTGAGTTTGAATTAAAAGATTGTGAAGATAAGAAATATCCAGTGCTAAACCTGCTACCAGACTGGCATTCGGTTCTTTCCTCCATTCTTTGTGTTTTGTATACAGATTCACAGTTTTTCCTGTATAGCTTGAAATGGTAGGATTATAAGGCAAGTTCGGCGTCTTCACATTACCCTTCATTTCATTTTCTTTAGAAAGCACCCATTCAAAACCGATAAAATATCCATTTTGTGGAACTTCAATATTGCGTTTTGATAAATCAACAGTAACCAAGACCTTACGGGTTGGAATGTAGACAAGATACTTTGCTTCATCAAGTAGTTTCCCAGGGAAACCATTGTCGTTTTCATAAATGCAGAGGTAAATTTCCGAAGGTTTCTTGCTGAAATTGATGCTTTTGAATTTGATCTGATGAAAATATGGCTGGCTTTTTTCAGTAATATTACTTTCAAAAAAAGTTGCGTAAGCCTGCCTGTCGTTGCTTCCGATAACTCCTACTCCCATATCCGGAGATGTTATTTTTTCATATTTAAAGGAAATACTATCATTGAATAATTTCTCATTTTTTTCCTGAGAAAACATGAAAGAATTTATGATAAGTAGAAAGAGAACTAATTTTGAATCCATAAACATCGCTTTGATCCAAATATATCACAATTAATGACAGGTCTCGTGGTTACCTTGCTGATGTTCCGGGGAATTATTGTGAATAATGTGTAATACCTCCTCTTTTGGAGAAATATATGGAATCCCGAGTTCCAGGCCACGGAGGATGAAAAGTCCGCCCAAAACGAGCATCATTACGGGAACGAATTTTAAAATTTTAATTCTGAATGCTGTCGTCATCAGGTTACCAAGTAGAACAACAAAAAACATAAAAGGTAAAGTTCCCAGGCCGAACAAAGCCATGAAGGTTGCGCCCTGCCAGATTCCACCGGCCGCCAAACTTGCGGTAAGTGCCATATATACCATTCCGCAAGGTAAAAAGCCATTAAGAATTCCTGTACTGAAACGCGATCTGTAATCGGCCTTCTGCATAAATTTCCCTAAATTCATTTTCACTTTGAAAAGAAACTGGGATAAAAACGGAATTTTCGAAGCGAAATCTTTTCCGCCAAAAGAAAATACGGCCATGATGATAAGCAATATGCCCGCTCCAATTGTAAGGTATTTCTGAAATCCTGCCATTTCAAACCCCTGACCCAAAATTCCCAGCAAAGCGCCCAATAACGAATAGGTCACAATGCGCCCAAACTGATAAGTAAGGTTCTGAAGATAATAATTTGCCGCCTGTTTTTTGGTTAAACCCAATGACAATGCAATAGGACCACACATGCCAATGCAGTGAAACCCTGACGCAAATCCCAAAGCGAGAGCCGAAAAGATAAGTGCTATTTCCATTGGATGTCGTAATCGACCTGATAAGGTTTGTTATTGTTTTCCCACTTCACTTTCAAAGTATAGGAACCCGGAAAAATTACTTTTGCGGGAATCTGGAACTGATTTTTGCCATCAAGCGGAATGTCTTTTTTCACATCAAGATTCGAGTCATCGGTTCTGAAAAGTTCAAATTTTATGTTGCCATTTTCGGGCTTTGCACTTTGAGGAAAAGTGATTGTAATTCCTTCTTTGTTCTGCTGATAAACGGGCTTTTCGGTCAGAAGATCAGCATTATTTTTTGCATTGATGATTTCCTGATAAGCCAGCTCATCTTCATAATAACTTTCTGAAATAAGTTCAGAATTCTGCATTCCGCTGGAGAATACAAAAATCAGAAAAAGTATAAAGGACATAAATAAGCCGAGTGCTACAGCAACACCGTGTCCCCAGCTGAAATTTTTGAACATAATTAAAATTGTAATTTAAAAGGTCCTTCGAAATAAGTTTCGAAGGTGTCGAGCAGTTCGCCTTTTTGATCGTAAACTCCGATTTTCACATTCTGTTTAGAGAGTTTTACTTCTTTCTCAGGGAAACTGATATTCACAGTACCTTTGGTCATTTGATCTTTCTTCACAAGAATCTTGTCGGAAGCACTTACGGTAATTTCTCCATGCTGCGGTTCGATAACCTTAATCGTAACGACCTGATCCTGATTCGATTTGTTAAGGAAAGTATAGTTATAGGTATTATTAATTTTTCCATCTCTCACGAAGAAGGATGAGCCGGCAGGTTTGATGAATTTGGCTTCCATCGCGCCGCGGTTATTAAGAAGAAATCCTAAGAACCCAATTAATAGAAGCAGTATTGCGGTATACGCCTGCATTCTACCTGTAAATTTGAATTTGGTTTCTTTTTCGATTTCGTCTTCTGTTGCGTATCTGATAAGGCCTTTTGGAAGACCTACTTTTACCATCACTTCATCACAGGCATCGATACACGCTGTACAGTTTACACATTCGAGCTGTTGACCGTCTCTGATGTCGATTCCGGTAGGACACACAACTACGCACTGGTTACAGTCGATACAGTCTCCTTTTCCGGCTGCTTTTCGGTCTTCACCTTTTCTCCATTTTGCACGGTTCTCCCCTCTTTTAAAATCGTAGTAAACATTGATGGTCTGCTTGTCGATCAGTACACCTTGCAGTCGTCCGTATGGGCAAACCAGTGTACAAACCTGTTCTCTGAACCACGCAAAGGTGAAATAAAATGCAGAAGTAAAAACGATCATCACCAGGAAACTGGTAAAGTTGTTAAAGGGACCTTCTTTGATCATACCAAAAACTTCCTCATAACCTACAATGTACATAAACATCCAGTGCGTGATAATCAATGAAATGATAATGAATATCAACCATTTTAAGGAGCGTTTCCAGATCTTCTCTGAATTCCATTCCTGTCGATCCAGTTTCATCTGTTTGTTACGGTCGCCTTCAATCAAATAATCAATTTTTCGGAAGATCATTTCGAGGAAAATGGTCTGGGGGCAAACCCATCCACAGAAAATTCGTCCGAAAACAACCGTAAATAAAATGATAAAAACAATAGAAGTGATTGCTCCTAAAGCTAAAATGAAAAAATCCTGAAGATAAAAAGGTTGGCCGGCGATAAAAAACTGCCTGTCGATTACATTAATTAAAAGGAAGGGATTCCCGTTAATCTTCACAAATGGAAGTGCAAAGAAAACTGCAAGAAGAAACCAAGCCACAAGTGTACGGTAATTGGTATATCTGCCACTGGGTTTTCTGGGGAATACCCACTTTCGCTTCCCAGCCTGATCCATGGTTCCTACAGAATCTCTGAAAGTTTCTGCTTCTATTACTTGTCCTTGTCCCCCTCTGAAGTTCTGATCATCCGACATTTTTCTTAACTTTTTTTAAATCAAAAAACATAATCCGTACCTGATTTTACAAAGATAACGAATTATGTTTTTTCAAATTATACAGTTTATGTTAAACTTTATTTCTCCCAGTTTGCTGGTGTTCCTTGTGGTGCAGCACCACCTTTATCTGGAGTTATTGGGGTCTGTTCCTGGTTTATATGATAAATATATGCCGCTACATTCTGGATATCGAAACCTGTAAGAACACCGTTTTTCCCAAATGCCTGCATGGTAGGATTGTTTGGACTTCCGTTTTCGACCATGTGGAATACGTTTTTGAATAAAGTTTTTTCAGGCTGGTTGATCCAGGTATTATCTGTTAAGTTAGGTCCGATTCCACCTTTACCTCCGTCGCCGTGACAAGAAACACAGTTGGTTTTAAATACCTCTTCACCTGCAGCGATGTTGTCTGGTGAGTAAACAGCGTTTTCAATGGTTGGTGGCGGGGTTTCTTCCATCCATTTAGCAATGCTTGCCGTTTGTGCTTTGTATTCCTCGTCATATTCAATACCCTGATGAGCAAAATCTGAGATGAAATAAGATACCATATAAACCGCGCAGTATGCAACACCGAACCAGAACAGACCAAGCCACCATTTGGGCAACTGGTTGTCAAGCTCCATAATGCCGTCGAAACCGTGGTCTATAAGAATATCCTTCTCTTCTGTAGCCGACTGTTTTTTAAATGCGCTGTCATACAGACTTTTAAAGTAAGGAACTTTTTTAGACTCGAGATACAATTTCTTTTCTTCCTCAGAGAGTGCTTTAAATTTAGCATTCTCTACCAAATCACCTATTGAGTGGTGTATCATTGCAATAACGGAAGCAATAATTACTGTTCCCCAAAAATACGGCGACGTAAGGAAAGAAGTATCCTGAACAAACATATAGAGCACGATAAATAATAGGCATACTATAATGAGAATGGTTATGTAAACCGGCGTTCTTTGTTTCATTGTAGTTAATTTAAAAAATTATAAGTTTTTATCTTCAATATCATCATCTAAAGGTGCATTTGCTTCTTCATCATAATGCTTTTTCGGACGGGAAAAAACATAATATACAATCCCCAGAAAAAAGAAAAGAAATAGCAACATTGCCAATGTCTGGTAAAAACCCACATTTTCGCCGTTGGAAAGAATATCTTTTACATTTTGTGGTATCATGAATGCCCTATTTATTAATGATTAATTTGAACTTGCAGTTTTGATTTCGGTGGTTTTAATATCTGTACCTAATCTCTGCAGGTAAGCAATTAAAGCAACAATTTCTTTCTTTTCCAGCGGAGTAAAGTTAGCACCTTCTGCTGCTTTTCTTTGCTCGTAGGCCAGTTTTACGTCTGCTGCTTCAGAATAAATCTGCTTTACAATGAATGCCGCCTGGTTATCTGCCCATTGGTCTGCCGAATCAATCTGTGCCTGGGTATAAGGAACATCAAAAGTATTCTTCATCAGTTTTACTTTATCTACCATTTTACTTCTGTCGAGATCATTAGCAATTAGCCATGGATAACGAGGCATAATTGAACCTGCGGACGTAACCCTTGGATTCAGCATGTGTTTGTAATGCCATGAACTTGGGTTTTTGCCACCCTGACGGTGCAAATCCGGACCTGTTCTCTTAGAACCCCAAAGGAATGGTCTGTCGTAAACAAATTCACCTGCTTTAGAGTACTGTCCGTTTTTCCCGTTGAATCTTACCACCTCATCTCTGAACGGTCTGATCATTTGGGAGTGACAAGAATTACAGCCTTCTCTGATGTATAAATCTCTACCTTCCAGTTCCAGTGGTGAATAGGGTTTCACTGCTGCAATGGTAGGAACATTGTCCTTAATTGCAAGTGTTGGTACAATTTCAACAAAACCTCCGATAGCTACAGCAACAAAAGAAAGTATCGT
>JAHRWY010000138.1:0-4779 GCA_019104935.1 Kaistella sp. | reverse complement strand
CACCTTCACCATGTTCACTCCCCGGATTGTCCGGCAGCAAAACTTCAACACACCTATTTATACTGAAAAATTCCGAATTTATCATTCATCGAAGCTTCTTTAACTCCGATGCGTCACTCTTCCACCTCGTAACCCCTGAATACAAGCGTTCTTATATGTCATTTTTTGAAAAACTACCCGGTAAGAACTTTAATTTAACTTCAGTATTTAAAAAAATGAATGTAAAAGAATAACGGCAAAATTCTGATCAAAAAGTCTGGAAGAAAAGCAAACAACATTTAGTTAAACTATTTTACGATAAAAATAATACCTGATCAAAAAAAACTAGTATAAATAAAAGGAGGCTTATTATGAAGAAAAAATTACTGATTACATTAATCACTTTGTTGCCCGTTATTTCTTTTGCTCAGTGGCAATGGTTGAATCCGCTGCCGCAGGGTGACGAAATAGGTGATTTGTTCTTTGTTGACGCAACTACCGGTTTTGCTGCCACCGGCAGCGGACTGATCCTTAAAAGTTCTGATGCCGGCATGAGCTGGCAGATACAGGCTAAGCCCACTTCAAGCTCATTGACGGCAATCCATTTTGTGAATGCTACGCTCGGATTTGCCTGCGGAACGAACGGAACTCTTGTTAAAACCACCGACGGCGGAAATACCTGGAACGTAATCACTTTCACTATTTCTACCGGAGACTTCAACGATGTGTTTTTTCTGAACGAAACGACCGGTTTCATCTGTGCCGACTACGGATACCTGATCCGCACAGACGATGGCGGAGCTACCTGGACTAAAATTAAAGTGACCGGTTCGAGCGATAATTATACCTGCATTCATTTCCCGAATGCCACCGACGGATACATCTCCACCAAAAGCGAATATGCCATCATGACCATCAACGGAGGTACCACCTGGGAAGAAGTAAGTACAACGTTTAATGACGACTTTCAGTGCGTATGGTTTGCCAACGAGAATACGGGCTGGATGGCCGGTGATTATGGTGCAATAATCAAAACTATTGACGGCGGTGCCACCTGGACAGACCAAAGCATCAAAACCTCTCATCCTTATTTCGAAGATTGTAGTTTTCTGAGCGCTACTACCGGATTTCTGAGTGCAGGCGATGGCCAGGTGTGGAAAACCACCGACGGAGGGGATAACTGGACGAAATTTGTAATCGGTAAAAATTACATAAATGCCATCTGGGCATTCGACACAAACAACATAGCTGCAGGAAACAGTTCGGGACAACTCTACCGCACAACCGACGGCGGCGACAACGTTACGGATTTAACCACTGCTATCATTCCTGCCGATATCATGTTATATGACATTATCTGTTTTGATGAAAATTGGCTGGTGACGGGCGGAAGCAACGAAGGTAGTATTTTTTATTCGACCAACGGCGGCGACACCTGGAGCAGCGCTCCGAAAGTCATTTACAGGACAATATTAGACATGGAACGCCTCAACAATACTACTGCTCTGGCTTGTTCGGAGGTGGGACTGATAATAAAAACTACCGACAAAGGAGCCAACTGGACCAAGAAAACATCCGGTACAAACTCTTATCTGTATGCCCTGAGTAGTCCTGATGGCAATACAGTATATGCCTGTGGTCAAAGCGGAACAATTCTTAAAAGCACAGATGCCGGTGAAAACTGGACAAAACAGACGTCGGGAACCACCAATATGCTTTACGGAATCAGCTTCCACGACGCAAATAACGGTATTGCTATAGGAATGTCGGGCAAAATTCTCCGCACTACAAACGGAGGCACTACATGGACAGACGTAAATTCCACTGCATACCGGACACTTTACAATGTAATGTATCTGAATGCCGATACTGTTTTAATAGCAGGTAACAGCTCGCTGTATTTCTCATCCAACGGAGGAGCTAACTGGACTGAAAAAACCATGACCGAAGAGATAGGCATACTGAATAAACTGGTAGAAACAACTTCCGACACTATCTACGCATTCGGGGCAATGGGCAGAATTAATTATTCGGCCGACAGAGGTGTAACGTGGAAAACAGCTGAAAGCTTTACCGGCAATGAGATTAAAGGCGTAACTGAATCTCCGTCCGGGATACTTTTTGCCACAGGAGCCAACAGTATGATTGCAGCTAAAGGGAAAAAATCATTAACGGGCACAGTCAGCAATTATCCCGACGTCAACAACCGACTTCTGATTTACCCCAATCCGGGGAAAAACAGAATCGTTATCCGAAACACAGATGACGAATTATTTATCATATCAGACATAAACGGGAAAACGCTGCTTTCCGGAAGACATAATCCGACCGGAATTGAGATTTCGGCCTTGCCCGATGGTATGTATATTCTGAGTCTGCCTGTTCATGGAAATTCTGGTAAATTTTTTATTAAGAAATAAACAGATAGCTAAATTCAATTAGCGAAACACTCCCGCTTCACTGGAAATAAATAGAAATATATATTACTGATTATAAGCATATTAAATACATTATGTGATATTTACTAAAATATTTTACAGAATAAACTTGCATTGTTGCAAAACCTATTCTATATTTGTAAAGTAAACAAACAGATAAATTTTTCATAATTAAGGTTTAGGTTAAAAAATGCAAGTAATGGGCGGCTGTGAAGTTGCCCATTGCTTTTTTTAAACAAAATGTCTCTTTTTTGAAAAATTTTTCCCTTTTTATTTGTTTAATTAAAAAGAAGTGTTACTTTTGTGTTCGTAAACAAACAGATAAATTTTTCATAATTAAGGTTTAGGTTAAAATGTAACATTGGGTGGCTGTGAAGTTACCCATTGTTTTTTTTAACTGTTTATGAACGTAAATCCATTTTTTTTGTTTAATATTGCATTTGAAAATAAAAGATTGAAATGGAAGATTTTGGTGAAATAATTTATTTTGTTCTGTTAATTGCATTCGCACTATTGGGCGGGCTCAGCAAGAAGGGTAAAAAGAACAAAGGACAGCAGGGTAAAACTGCGATTCCTGATATACCCAAATCGTGGGAAGATCTCGAAAAAAAGTTCAAAGAGATTGCTAATCCACAACCCCGGACTGAATCAGCGACTCAAAGCAGACCTGTAGTGACGGCTAGAAGACCCGTTGCTACATCGGTGCGCACAATGGTGAAAGCTGAAACGCCGAGAGGTTCGTCTGAAACTATTTATTCATCAGAAAACGACCAATCTGTTTACGAAGTGATGAGCTATGACACTATAGATGATGTGAGCAAGCTTCGGGTGAAAAAGCAGATGAAAGAAAGTGTTTCGAAGAAACACTCCACGTTTAAAAACCTTGATTTTCCAATTTTTGACGAATCTGTTTACAGTCCGGTTGAAATTGAATTTGATAATCTGGAGGATGTAAGAAAAGCATTTATCTATTCAGAGATTTTTAGCAGAAAATACTCATAAAAAACTAACTAAGTTTTCTTTTTGATTTGTTAATCAAAAAAAACTTGTATATTTGCATAAAGAAATTGAACCATGCAGGGAGAGTTCCAACGATGATTTGTTGGAATTCTCTCTGTTTTTCACTTAAACTATACCAATAATTATGGCAGTAACCTATATGACCGCTGACGGTTATAAAAACTTAAAAGATGAACTGAATGAGCTTGAAAACGTTCAGCGTCCTGCGATCTCCAGACAGATAGCAGAGGCACGGGACAAAGGTGATTTATCTGAAAATGCTGAATACGATGCAGCAAAAGAAGCACAGGGACTTTTGGAACTGAAAATCTCCGAACTGAAAGAGGTGCTTGCATCGGCACGTTTGATAGATGAAAGCCGTATTTCAACTGACGAAGTACAGATATTAACACGCGTGAAGATCAAAAACACGAAGAACAATCAGGTAATGAGTTATCTGCTCGTTTCTGAAAGCGAAGCCAACTTCAAAGAGGGCAAACTTTCTGTGGAAACTCCTATCGCAAAAGGACTTCTGGGCAAAAAAGTGGGCGATACAGCAAAAGTTAAAGTTCCTTCCGGCGAGTTGGAATTTGAAGTAATGGAGATATCTTTGTAAGCGAGAAGTCAGAAGACCGAGGCTGTAAGTTAGAATCAGAACTAAGTTATGAGTAGTTAGTTCTAAGTTTATAAAATTTCCAGAAATACATTTATTTTAGAAATTCTTTCTTCAGGCTACTTTACTATTTAACCATTTACTATTTAACTAATCACCACACTATGACCCTATTCACAAAAATTGCAAAAGGCGAAATTCCCAGCTACAAAGTAGCTGAAAATGAAGACTTTTATGCTTTCCTGGACATCAATCCGATGACAAAAGGACACACGCTGGTCATACCAAGGAATACGGAGGAAGATTATATTTTCCGTCTGGATGATGAGACTTATACAGGTTTGATGCAGTTTTCAAGACAAGTTGCCATAGCCATCGAAAAATCGATTCCCTGCAAAAGAATTGCTATTGCCGTGATGGGCATGGAAGTACCACACACACACGTTCATCTCATCCCTATCAATAAAGAGAGCGAGATGAACATCGCTAATCCGAAACTGAAACTCGATTCGGACGAAATGGCAGCCATTGCAGCCAAAATCAACGAGCAATTCAACTCTCATTAAAATTATTTTTCATCTATAAATTTAATTTTCTACAGTAAACTATGGAAGCAAAAGAAAAAGTACTGGACGCCATCAAAAAAGCAGATGCGCCTGTAAATGCCGGAAAAATAGTAGAACTCACCGGACTCGACCGCAAAGAAGTGGACAAAGCCATGAATCAGTTGAAAAAAGAAGAACTGATTAC
>JAHRWY010000111.1:0-2567 GCA_019104935.1 Kaistella sp. | reverse complement strand
TATTCCAAAGTAAGACTGCAGAAATTCGGGATTAAAACTGAATAAAAAAACGCACCGGTTAGATGCGTTTTAATTTTCTATTCCCATTCGATGGTTGCAGGTGGTTTGCTCGAAATATCATAGGCAATTCTGTTGATACCTTTCACTTCGTTGATGATTCTGTTGGATACGTTTTCCAAGAATTCCCATGGGAATTTACTGAAAGTAGCCGTCATAAAATCCGTTGTATTTGCAGAACGCACTACCGCCGTATATTCGTAAGTACGCTCGTCGCCCATTACGCCTACAGATTTTACCGGAAGCAAAACGACAAATGCCTGAGAAACAGTTTCGTATAATTTATTTTTGTAGAGTTCTTCAATAAAAATATCATCGGCTTCCTGAAGGATTTTCACTTTTTCTTCATCTACTTCACCCAAAATCCTGATTCCTAATCCAGGTCCCGGGAAAGGATGGCGGTGCACCAAATGATGCGGAATACCAAGCTCCTCTCCCACTTTTCTTACCTCATCTTTGAAAAGTTCTCTTAGAGGTTCAAGCAGTTCAAAATCCATTTCTTCGGGAAGTCCGCCAACATTATGGTGAGATTTAATGACCGCTGAAGGACCTTTTACCGACTGACTTTCAATAACATCCGGATAAATGGTTCCTTGCGCCAGGAATTTTGCGCCTTCAATCTTGTGCGATTCTTCATCGAAAACGGCTACAAATTCGTTTCCGATTGCTTTCCTTTTTTCTTCAGGATCAGAAATACCTTTTAATTTAGATAAAAACCTTTCGGAAGCATCAACCAGTTTAATTTTCAGGTTAAAATGCTCGCCGTAATTTACCATTACTTTTTCCGCTTCATCTTTTCTTAAAAGCCCGGTATCCACAAAAATACACTGCAACTGATCGCCGATGGCTTTATGAATTAAAACCGCAGCAACAGAGGAATCTACTCCACCGGAAAGTCCAAGAATCACTTTCTGGTCACCTACTTTTTCTTTGATTTCGGCAACTGTTTTATCGATATAATTGGTGAGTTTCCAGTTTTTGGGAGCTTTACAGATATTGAATACGAAATTATCGATCATTCTTGCTCCTTCTTCCGTGTGGGATACTTCCGGATGAAACTGTACGCAGTATATTTTCCGTGATTCATCTGAAATGGCGGAAATAACATCGGTCATTCCATTAATATTAAAACCTTCGGGAACTGTTTCCACTTCGTCGAAATGGCTCATCCACACGGTTGAAAACCTGCTAACTCCCGAAAGAAGCGCATTGGATTTCTGGATCTGAAGTTTTGCTTTTCCGTATTCACCCTTCTCGCCTTTTTTTACTTTACCGCCTAACAAATGGGTGGTAAGCTGCATTCCGTAACAGATCCCCAACACTGGAATTCCTTTTTCAAACAGCGCTTTATCAACCAAATGTGCGTTTTCAGCATTCACCGAACTTGGTCCGCCAGACAAAATAATTCCTGAAGGATTGCGCGACATAATTTCGTATAAAGGAGTGTCGAACGGAAGAACTTCAGAATAAACGCCGAGTTCGCGGATTCGTCTGGCGATGAGTTGGTTATATTGTGACCCGAAGTCGAGGATAATGATACCGTTATTCATGTATGATTTTTACTTTTTATGTTTTCCTTTTAGTTTATAAGGAAAGAAAACGTTTTTATGACTTGATTTATTATTTTTCCAGAAAATCCTGACAAACAGATATCTATTTAAAAACTGCCAGGAAATGGTAGAAAAAAAGCGTGATTCTTCACGCCTTTTTCTGTATTAAAATTTACCGATATCGTCTCTGTAGGTTTCGTAATCGAAGCTTACGGTTTTGGCATCTTCGTAAACCAATTTTCTAGCCTCTTCGTAAGAATCTGCTGTTGCCACCAGACTCAGTACACGTCCACCGGAAGTAAGAATTCTGTCGCCTGCCTTTTTAGCACCTGCGAAAAGAACCTGGCTGTTCTTAACTTTTTCCAAGTTTCTTATTTCAAAACCTGTTTCAATTTTTCTTGGATAACCGCCGGAACACATCACGAGGCACACTGCTTTTTCGTCTTTGAATTTCAGTTCTATATCTTTTCCTTCAAGACAGTCATTAATCACATCGAACAGCTTGTTTTCCATGAGTGGCAGGATCACCTGTGTTTCCGGATCGCCCATTCTCATGTTATATTCCAGAAGGAACGTTCCGTCTGCAGTAACCATCAAACCAAAGAAAATAAATCCTTTGAAATGAATATTGGCAGAGCTGAAACCCGCCAAAGTTGGTTCAAGAATATTTTTTTCGAAATCTTTGTAGTGTTCGGAAGTAAATTCCGGGCTTGGCGCTACACTTCCCATTCCGCCAGTGTTGGGACCGGTATCTCCGTTTCCTGCTTTCTTATAATCTTTAACCGGGATACACGGAAAGAGTTTTTTTCCGTTCGAAAATGCAATAATCGAAGCTTCGAAACCTTTCAGATATTCCTCGATCACCAACTGTATTCCGGCATCGCCATAAATTCTTTCGATCATAAATTTATGGATGGTGGACTCGGCTTCAGCCAAATTATCAGCAATCACAACTCCTTT
>JAHRWY010000059.1:0-13216 GCA_019104935.1 Kaistella sp. | reverse complement strand
CGCTTAATTTCATTGGTAATGTGCGGGATCACCTGAACGGTCTTTCCCAGGAAATCTCCTTTTCTTTCCTTTTCGATAACGGTTTGGTAAATTTTACCGGTTGTTACGTTGTTGTTTTGGGAGGTTTGTGAGTTCAGGAATCTTTCGTAGTGTCCCAAGTCCAGGTCGGTTTCTGCGCCGTCTTCGGTTACATAGCATTCGCCGTGTTCATAAGGGTTTAGGGTTCCGGGATCAATGTTGATATAGGGATCAAGTTTCTGTATGGTGACATTGAAGCCGCGGGATTTTAGCAGAAGTCCCAAAGAAGCGGAAACAATTCCTTTTCCCAAAGATGAAGTAACACCTCCTGTAACGAAGATGTATTTCGTGTTCTTTTTACTCATTAGATTTGGTTTGTGCAAAGTTAATTGAATTTGCAACACGGGACAAATTAATCCTGTGTAAAGTCTTGTAAATAACAGCGGAGAACTTAATATTTTGTAATTAACTGTTATTCAAAATATTATAACTTTATCAGTATGAGAAATGTCATTTTTAATTATGAAAAAATGCACTTAACTTTACATAGGAAAACAAGTCCAACCAACAGTTGTAATTAATACTAACTTAAATAATAAAGAAATGAAAAACACTCTTAAATCCGTAATGTTACTGTTCGCTGTTACCTTTTTTGGTTTTGTAAATGCGCAGAATATCACAGGTAAATCAACAAAAGTTGCTGTTGACGGAACGTCTCCTATGCACGACTGGACGATGACTGCCTCTTCAGCCAACTTCAGCGGTACGGTTAGCGGAAACGCCATCACAAATGTAAAATTCAGTATGCCCGCCAAAAACCTGAAAAGTACCAAAGGTAAAATGATGGATAATAAAGCTTATGAAGCCCTGAAAGCTGATAAAGCCCCGAACATTAGTTTTACCGCAACTTCCTTAGCTGTTGGTAAAAGTACTTTAGCCGGTAAACTTACCATTGCAGGAGTTACCAAAGATGTAAGCTTCCCTGTAAATGTTGTAAAAAACGGTGCATCTTATAATATCACAGGAACCGAAAACATCAAATTATCTGATTTCGGTATGGCAAGACCCGGATTCATGGGTGTAAAAACAGGTGATGATGTGAAAGTTACAGTGAATATCGTAGCCAACTAAGAAAAAGTTAAATACCCCTGTATAAATAGCCGCTCCTGAGCGGTTATTTTTTTGGGCTAAAATCTGCGTAATTGAAAAAAAAGCATGAAATTCGCAACATGGCAAAAGTGAAAACGGCATATTTCTGTCAGAACTGTGGTACACAATATCCGCAATGGCTCGGACAGTGCAAAAACTGCGGCGAATGGAATACTTTGGTGGAAGAAATTGTAGAGAAAACACCGGTGAAAAGTTTTTCAGACCGCTCGAAACAGCACATCATCAATATCATCGAAGTCGAAACCAACGAAGAACCAAGAATCAAAACCCCTTCCGAAGAGCTGAACCGCGTTATGGGCGGCGGAATTGTGCTGGGATCCGTGACCTTAATCGGCGGTGAACCCGGAATTGGAAAATCGACATTACTGCTGCAGCTTGCCCTGAAGATGAACAAGAAAATTCTGTATGTTTCAGGTGAAGAAAGCGCGTCTCAGATTAAGATGCGTGCCGACCGGCTTACCGAACTCCAGAATCCCCACTGTTACCTTTTTACAGAAACATCGGTGGAGAAAATCCTTCACGAAGCCAAAAAACTGAAACCCGATTTTGTCATTATCGATTCCATTCAAACGCTGCAAAGCCAGCTCATCGAAAGTTCGCCGGGAACCGTTTCCCAAATCCGCGAATGTTCAAATGAAATCATCAAGTTCGCGAAAGAAACCAATACACCGGTATTTTTGGTCGGGCACATCACCAAAGACGGACAAATTGCAGGCCCCAAAGTTCTGGAACATATGGTAGATGTGGTGCTGAATTTTGATGGCGACCGCAATCATCTGTTCAGATTATTGAGAGCAAATAAAAACCGTTTTGGTTCCACTGCCGAAATTGGCATTTACGAAATGGTTTCCCAGGGTTTAAAGGAAATAAAAAATCCGTCGGAAATCCTGATTACGAAAAAATTCGAGGAACTTTCAGGCAACTCTGTCGCGGTAACTTTAGAAGGAAACCGGCCGATGCTCATTGAAATTCAGGCTTTGGTAAGTACCGCGGTTTACGGAACTCCGCAGCGAAGCTGTACGGGTTTCGATTCTAAAAGACTCAATATGCTGTTGGCAGTTTTGGAGAAGCGTGCGGGTTTCCAGCTCGGCGCAAAAGATGTTTTCCTCAATATTACCGGCGGTATCAAAACGGATGATCCGGCGCTGGATCTGGCTGTTGTGGCTTCCGTGCTTTCTTCCAACGAAGATATTGCGATTTCCGAACATTTCTGTTTTGCGGGAGAAATTGGCCTGAGCGGAGAAATCCGTCCGGTTTCGCAGATCGAACAGCGAATTTCAGAAGCCGAAAAACTGGGCTATGAGAAGATTTTTGTTTCTAATTTAAATAAAATTCCAAAAAAGAAGTTCGGAATTACGATTGTTGAAGTAAGTAAAATTGAGGATTTTCATGAATATTTGTTTTAAATTTACTTATGAATTTCCTCGCCCATTCTTACCTCACTTTTACCGATGAACAGATTGTCGGGCAGTTTCTGCAGGATTTCATCAGGAACAAAGACCGGTTTTCGTTTCCGGAAAAAATAGGAGAGGGCATCACTTTACACCGCGCCATCGATACGTTTACTGATGCGCATCCGGAAATTCATGAAGCGAAAAAAATATTCAGTCCTTTGGTGAGACTGTATGCCGGCGCTTTTGTGGATGTAAGTTTCGATTATTTTCTCGCCAACTCTATACTTGATAAGACTTTAAAAGCGCATTCAGAAAAAGTGTACCGCGTGTTGAGAAATCACGAAGAATTATTGCCGCCAAATTTCCTTCGAATGCTCGACAGCATGGAAAAAGACAATTGGCTTTACAATTACCGCGAAGACTGGGGAATTGAATTTTCGATCCGGAATGTCCTTAACAAAGCGAAGTATCTGAATAAAAATCTGGCAGTTTTTGAAGTTTTTCTGAACAACAAACCGCAACTTCAGTATCATTTTGATCATTTTTTTCCTGATCTCGTGGCGGAAGTACAGAAAATTAAGGCAGAATTCCGTTCTTAGAAGTTCTGGTAAAGATAACGGTCGGGATAATTTAATCTTTGGCTTTTTCGGTTTCCGTTGACAATAATATGAACGATATTCAGCTGATCATCGAAAAGATTATAGAGTAAACTTACCGCAGTCTCCACTTTTTTAGGCTGAATGACTTTCTCGGATTCCAGGTAAATATTCACCGATTCGCTGTCTTCTTCGTAGCCTAAATAATTGATTTTTAAGAATTTGTTATTTACTTTTAGTTTCAGGTATTCTTCGCAGTACTTTATCAGATAGTTGTTGATTTGAGCTTTATACTGTTCGGAATTAAAGTGTACCGCTTTGCCGTATTTTTCCTTCAAAGCATTTTCCAGGTCATCCAGAAAGAACTTTCCGCTGATTTCGAAAGTCTCAGCTTTTGAATTGTAATTAAATTCTACAGAACCAACGTGATATGGATGAATGTCTTCTGAACTAGGTTTGGAAAAACAGATTGCAAAGAAAAGAGAGAAAAGGAGGAGGAGTAATTTTTTCATTTTAATAGGTCGAGTATTTTTTGTGGGTCTTGTCGCATATCGAAAAAGAGCAGGATAAAAATTTGGTCTTCAGTTTCTTTTCTAAAAAACATTCTTATATGTTTCTTTCCTATCAGTGCGCTGCGTGTATTTAATATAGTATTCTGAAAATGTTTAAATCTGCCATTTTCCAGTTGGTCAACAACATTAGAGGTGTCACTGATGAAAGTATACATTTCCTTTTCAGTCCACACGTTGGAAAGGAAAGTCAAAACTTCTCTGTAAGTTTGATCCGCTATTTTCGAGAAGATAACTCGCATACGGTCTTTCTTGCATTTTCAAAAAACTCTTCCTTTGAAATACAGTCTTCTTCTTTTAGGTTTTCCCCATATTTTTCGATCGCCTCAAAAACATGGGCAGGAACTCCTTCAATCATCTCATATTCATACGGTACAATTTTGACGCCTTTCAAACGCTCCAAAAGCTGCTTAATGAACGGATAATCTTCCTTGTTTTCTAGTTCTATTATAAGATTCATCTCTGTAATTTTAAACAAAGTTAAAATAAATTTTGTATTATCGTGCCGCTAAAAATATGCGGTATATGAATGATTTTTTATTTTATCTGAATCTGGGTTGGGAACATATTATTTCACTGGATGCTCTGGATCATCAGCTTTTTGTATTGGTTTTGGTCGCAGTTTTTGCGGTAAAGGACTGGAAAAACATTTTCTGGATCATCACCGCATTTACCATTGGTCATTCAATTACTTTGGCTTTAAGCGTCTTCGATATCGTACGTGCGCCGGCAAAATGGGTGGAATTTCTTATTCCTTTAACCATTGTCATCACCGCTCTGGATAATATTCTGATGCGGAACCGACAGAATAATCTCATGAAAATGAACTTCTTTCTTGCCCTGTTTTTTGGCTTGATTCACGGGATGGGATTTGCCAACACCGCAAGAATGATGATTGCCAATGAACAGCACATCTTTGTACCTCTTTTAGGTTTCAATATTGGGCTGGAATTGGGGCAGATCGCCGTGGTAGCAGCGATTCTAATCCTGCAGCTAATTTTGGTCGGTCTCTTTAAAGTCAACAAAAAGGACTGGATTATGTTTATCTCTTCGGGAGTTTTTGCGCTTTCCCTGAAAATGACTTTAGAGCGCATCCCATTTTAATTTGTTAAAATATATATTTATAATCTCTTTTCTGTAACGATTTGTTACTTTTGAAGACTATTCTTTAATATTACAGTACCTCATGAAGTTTAAATCCATCGTTTTATCCCTTTTTATTCCATTGGGGATTTTTGCTCAGGATATCCAGAACAATCCAAAAAGCAATCACGGCAATAAGTTTGAGCAACTCGGCACAATTTTGCCCACACCAAATATCTACAGAACTGCTTCCGGCGCGCCCGGCCAGGGTTACTGGCAAAATAGGGCCGATTATGAAATTACAGCTTATCTGGATGAGGATAAAAGAAATTTAAAAGGATCGGAAACCGTTACTTATTACAACAATTCTCCGGATGATCTGGATTATCTGTGGCTGCAGCTTGACGAAAACCAACAGTCTTCTGTAAAGAATGCGGGTTACGACAGTGAAACTACGCTGCCTAAAATGATAACCACAGACCGGTTGAAAACCACCGATTTGCTGGAAAAAGATAATGGCTACGGGGTAAATCTTGAGAAAGTAACCGATGCTTCCGGAAAACCTTTAAAGTATGTGGTGAATAAAACCATGATGCGTATTGATTTGCCTAAAGCTTTAAAGAAAGGAGAAAAACTGGTATTTAAAATCGACTGGAACTATAATATTCCGAACCGTATGGCGATGGGCGGAAGAGGTGGTTACGAACATTTTCCGGAAGATGGTAACGATCTGTACACCATCACCCAGTGGTTTCCAAGAATGTGCGTTTACAGCGACTTTAAAGGCTGGCAGAATAACCAGTTCACCGGAAGAGGCGAATTTGCACTCGTTTTCGGGAATTATAAAGTAACAATGAACGTTCCTGCTGATCACATCGTAGCTTCAACAGGGGTTGGTAAAAATTTCGAGCAGGTATTAACACCGGCACAGCTGCAGCGATGGAAACAGGCGCAGAGTGCAAGTGAGCCAATTGAAATTGTAACGCTGGACGAGGCTAAAAAAGCGGAGAAAAACAAATCCAGACAAAGAAAAACCTGGGTTTTCGAAGCAGAAAATGTACGTGATTTCGCCTGGACTTCTTCAAGAAAATTCGTTTGGGATGCCATGAAAGTGGTAATTCCTGAAAACAACAACCAGGTAATGGCGATGAGTCTTTACCCGAAAGAAGCCTATAATCTTTACCGCAAATTCTCTACAAAAGCAGTAGCGCACACGATAAAAACATATTCAGAATTCACAGTGCCTTATCCGTATCCGGTGGCGCAGTCTGTTGAGGCGGCAAACGGTATGGAATATCCGATGATCTGTTTCAATTACGGAAGAACCGAGAAAGACGGAACGTATTCCGAAGGAATTAAAAACGGAATGATTGGGGTGATTATTCATGAAGTTGGTCATAACTTTTTCCCGATGATTATTAATTCCGATGAAAGACAGTGGTCCTGGATGGATGAGGGTTTAAATACTTTTGTTGAATACCTTACCGAAGAAAAATGGGATAATAAATTCCCTTCCAGAAGAGGCCCTGCGCACACGATTGTTGATTACATGAGGTTGCCGAAAGACCAGCTGGAGCCGATCATGGTCAATTCAGAAAATATTATTCATTTTGGTCCGAATGCTTATGCAAAACCGGCCACAGGTCTTAATATCTTGCGCGAAACCATCATGGGAAGAGAGCTTTTCGATGAGGCGTTTAAAACCTATTCAAAACGATGGGCTTTCAAACATCCTGAGCCGGCAGATTTCTTCAGAACGATGAATGATGCAAGTGGCGAAAACCTCGACTGGTTCTGGCGTGGCTGGTTCTACGGAACAGATGCTGTAGATATTTCTATTGATAAAGTTACGGTAGATACACCGGATCTGGATGCAGCACCAAGACCGCGCGAAATCACGTACAGCGTTGAAAAGCCATTACAGAATGATTTCGAAGATATTTCTAAAATCAGAAACCGAAACGATAAAAACATCGTGTTTTATACCGATAAAGACAAGGGAACCCAGGATTTTTACTGGAGATACAACCGCGGTATGGAAAAAGTGGATGATACTAAAAAGTACACCATGAAGGTTGAAAACCTGGAAAAGGTTTCAGCCAAAGACAAAGCGCAACTTCAGAACATTCATGCATACCAGATCGATTTCAGCAACAAAGGAGGATTGGTTATGCCGATTATTCTGGAATTCACTTTCGAAGACGGTACAAAACTTACCGATAAATCTTCTGCTCAGATCTGGAGAAAGAACGAACAGAAAGTTTCTAAAACGTATTATTTCGACAAGAAACTGAAATCAATCCAGCTTGATCCGATGAGAGAGACTGCAGATATTGATACCTCAAACAATTTCTGGGGCGAAATTCCGGCACCGGCTTCTAAGTTTGAAGTCTTTAAACAGAAAAGCGAAGCCGCAGCAAGAGGAGCCGCACAGGGACAGGTAAATCCAATGCAGGCCGCAGGAAAGAAAAACTAAAGTCAGTATTCAAATACGAAAGTCATTCAGCCATCTGAATGACTTTTTTTCTGCCAAAATTTCACATAACTTTAACAGAGAATGACAGATTTTCAGATTACTTTTGTTGGCACTGTTTTAGAGAAAAACAGTTCATCATTTAATAATTTAAACCTAAAAATATGTCAGTAAATTTTAAACCATTAGCAGACCGCGTTCTGGTAGAGCCCACTGCTGCGGAAACTACAACCGCATCAGGAATCATTATCCCCGACACCGCAAAAGAAAAACCACAGGAAGGCGTTGTGGTAGCAGTAGGTCCGGGCAAAAAAGATGAGCCAACAACTGTACAGGTAGGCGACAAAGTACTTTACGGAAAATATTCAGGTTCTGAATTAAAACTGAACGGTAAAGATTATTTAATCGTAAAAGAAGGAGATTTATTGGGAATACTTGGCTAAATATGCTTCTGGCATTTGGCTGATTTCTTCTGGCAATATTAAAAGCAGCAATATATGAGAGATTTTAAAAAGTTTGAAGTTTGGCAATTGAGTCATCAATTAACTTTAAAAATTTACACTTCAACTAAAACTTTCCCAAAGGAAGAAATTTTTGGATTAACCTCTCAAATCAGAAGATCATTCGCGTCAATCGGATATAACATTTCTGAAGGAAGCGGCAGAAATTCTGATAAAGAATTTGCTAATTTTATCAATATTGCTTTAGGATCATCCAATGAAGCTGAAAACCAACTGATTCTTGCAAAAGATTTAGATTACATCACACCCAGTGATTATCAGAATTTTTTCAACGAATTAACAATTTTAAAAAAGAAGCTTGTTGCACTTTGGAACAAGCTAAATGAAAATCAATAACAAATTACAATAATAATCGCGAATTGCTAGGCAAAAAGCCAGAAGCAATTCGCCAAAAGCTAAAAATATGGCAAAAGAAATTAAATTCGACATAGAATCCAGAGACGCACTCAAGAGAGGTGTTGACGCTTTGGCAAACGCAGTAAAAGTAACTTTAGGACCGAAAGGAAGAAACGTAGTGATCGAAAAATCTTTCGGTGCACCACACGTAACCAAAGATGGGGTTTCAGTTGCAAAAGAAATCGAACTTGAAGACCGTGTAGAGAACATGGGCGCACAAATGGTGAAAGAAGTAGCTTCTAAAACCAACGATATCGCAGGTGACGGTACTACCACTGCTACAGTTTTGGCTCAGGCCATCGTTCGCGAAGGTCTGAAAAACGTTGCAGCAGGTGCTAACCCAATGGATCTGAAAAGAGGAATCGATAAAGCGGTAACTGCTGTTGTTGAAAACCTTAAATCTCAGTCTCAGGCGGTAGGCGATTCGTCAGAAAAAATCAAGCAGGTAGCTTCTATTTCTGCGAATAACGACGATACCATCGGAACTCTGATCGCTGAAGCGTTCGGTAAAGTGGGTAAAGAAGGCGTAATTACTGTTGAAGAAGCAAAAGGAACAGATACCACGGTAGACGTTGTAGAAGGAATGCAGTTCGATAGAGGTTACCAGTCTCCGTATTTTGTGACCAATCCAGAGAAAATGGTTGCAGAACTCGAGAATCCTTATATCCTTTTGGTAGAGAAAAAAATCTCTTCAATGAAAGAATTGCTGCCAGTTTTGGAGCCGGTTGCGCAGGCAGGAAAATCACTTTTAATTATCTCTGAAGAAGTAGAAGGCGAAGCATTGGCTACATTAGTAGTAAACAAACTGAGAGGTTCACTGAAAATCGCAGCTGTTAAGGCTCCTGGATTTGGTGACAGAAGAAAAGCAATGTTAGAAGACATCGCAATTCTTACCGGCGGACAGGTAATTTCTGAAGAAAGAGGCTTCACTATGGAGAACGCTACTTTGGAAATGCTGGGAACTGCTGAGAAAGTAACCATCGATAAAGACAATACAACCATCGTAAACGGTGCAGGTGAAGAAAGCCTCATCAAAGGCCGCGTAAGCCAGATCAAAGCACAGATGGAATCTACAACTTCCGATTACGACAGAGAAAAACTTCAGGAAAGACTGGCTAAGTTAGCTGGTGGAGTAGCTGTACTTTACGTAGGTGCTGCTTCCGAAGTTGAAATGAAAGAGAAAAAAGACCGTGTTGATGATGCATTGCACGCAACCAGAGCTGCTGTAGAAGAAGGTATTGTACCTGGGGGTGGTGTGGCGTTGGTAAGAGCCATTTCTGCAATTAAGGTAGAAGGCAGCAATCTTGACGAAACTACCGGTATCAAAATCGTGAAGAGAGCCATCGAAGAGCCATTGAGACAAATCGTAGCCAACGCAGGTGGCGAAGGTTCTGTAATCGTAGCGAAAGTAGCGGAAGGAAGCGGAGATTTCGGTTTCAACGCGAAGAATGACGAGTATGTAAACATGTACGAAGCAGGAATCATCGACCCAACCAAAGTGGTGCGTGTAGCTTTAGAAAACGCAGCTTCTGTTGCAGGGATGCTCCTTACTACAGAATGTGTAATCACCGAAGTGAAAAAAGACGAGCCAGCCATGCCAATGGGCGGCGGTATGCCGGGCATGATGTAGCAGGCTTTTGGCGGTTTGCTTTTAGCCATTGGCCATCAGCAGGCAGCGATCTGCATAAAACACTCCGTTCAGAATTTTCTGAGCGGAGTTTTTTTTTTGTAGCCGGGAACCTGCTCTCCGCTATTACTCCTCGTTCAGCCGCTCCGCTTCGCTCCGCGGCTTCACTGTGGGGTAGCCGCTGCGATCAGGGCTAGGGTGTTGGGATTCTGAAAATATCTTTGAAAGAATAATTTTAGCATAGGGTATTTTTAAATACAAGATTTTATTTTTGATTTATCAAATAGGATGTTTGATAGTAAAAAATAAATGTCTAAATTTGTAACCATTGTATAAGGTTAATAAACTTGGTTATGAATGATTATATAACATTGGCAGAAGCGTCAGAACTAATAGGTAAGAGTAAAGAAACCTTAAGGCGTTGGGATAGGGAAGGTAAACTCTCCGCAGTGCGTGAGCCCATAAGCAATTATCGTGTTTATAAGAAGTCAGAGGTTTTAAATTTATTTTCAGATTTTATTACTGAAAACACAATAGAAACTTTCTCTAATTATATTAAACCTGAAAATGAATACAAAGTTTTGGAGCTTTTTGCTGGCGCAGGAGGGTTAGCAATTGGTATGGAGAAGGCGGGTCTTAACTGTGTCGCACTTAATGAAATAGATAAGTTTGCGTGTGCAACGTTAAGACAAAATCGTCCGAATTGGAAGGTGTTAGAGGGTGATATAAAAGATTTTGATTTTTCTGATTTTCGTAATAAAGTTGATGTTGTAACAGGAGGATTCCCTTGTCAGGCTTTTAGCTATGCTGGTAAGAAACTAGGTCTTGCAGATGCACGTGGAACATTGTTCTATGAATTTGCTCGTGTTGTAAAAGAAGTAAATCCACCAATTTGTATTGGTGAAAATGTTCGTGGATTGTTGAGTCATGATGGCGGAAAAACGCTAAAAGGAATGATTTCTATTTTGGACGAAATAGGTTACAAAGTAGTTCCAGTAGAAGTTTTGAAAGCAATCAATTATAAAGTTCCACAAAAAAGAGAGCGTTTGATCTTAGTTGGTATCAGAAAGGATATTGAAATTAAATATGAATATCCGAAACCATATCATAAGGTGTACAACCTTAAAGACGCCTTGAAAAAGGGAGAATTATTTGATACAGATGTTCCAAAATCTGAAGGAGCTAAATACCCGAAAAGTAAAAGAGAGGTGCTAGAATTAGTTCCACCAAAAGGATATTGGAGAGATTTACCATTGGAGGTACAGAAATCATTTATGGGAGGTAGCTTTTATTTAGGTGGAGGAAAAACAGGGATTGCCCGACGAATTGGGTGGGATGAACCTTGTTTGACTTTAACTTGTAGTCCTGCTCAGAAACAGACTGAACGTTGTCATCCAGAAGAAACTAGACCATTTACCGTTCGAGAATATGCCCGAATTCAGACCTTTCCGGATGATTGGGAATTTGCAGGTTCGATAGCTCAACAGTACAAGCAAATTGGGAATGCAGTTCCAGTAAATTTAGGAATGGAAGTAGGTTATTCTATTGTCAAATTTTTGAATGAACACTATAAAGTAAAATAGAAGTAACAAGTTCTACTTTACTCAAAATATTTTTCTTGGATTTCCATGGCAAGTTTAGAAATAGTTTCTTCAACTATGTGACTTCCGTCAACTTCTAAGGCTACATCTCCCATTGCGTCAATCAGATCAAAATAGAAGTCTTCTTTGCCTGTTAGCTTATGCCAGAATTCTTTCCCGATAATAACTGGATATGATTGAGAAATTCTTCTGTAATGTGAACTCAGTTCATATTCTTCCCCATAGATAACTCCGACAATCATGTCGTTAATTCCAACATTCAAATTGTTAGTTCTAGCCAAATTTCTTACGCTGTTAAAATGATTAATAACAGTTGTTACATCATCGTGATTAATTGTATTTGGTCCAGCTTTCAATTGGCAATATTTTTTTCTTCCATCTGTTGCATCTATAAATTCAATATCAATTCCAGATGTTGTTGAGCCTAAGCCTTGGAATAAGTGACCAATTAATTTTTGAACCTTCATGCCAAATGATGTATTTATAGATGAACCTAAGATTCGTGGTAATACCAAAGCTCTAGCTATACTTTCAGAATTATCATTTCCTGTCAGAAAATTAGCCAAATACTTAAATAGAAATGGGTTAACGTTATATTCGGATAATTTACTTGCTCTTTTACATGCTCCTTCAATGTGGCTAGTCACAATTTCGTTTCTAAAAAAATCTTTTGCGTTGTTTAAAATTTCTAGTCTTTTTTCTTCTGTCATTATTTAAGATTGGTTTGGGGTTGTTGTTATATCAATTTTGTGCACTTGGACTTGGCCATACCTCAAAGATAATTATTTGCCCCGAACCGCCCAAATGGACGCCAAGCCTCCAAACTTGCGGTTTCGCACCCCAAAAATGAGGTCCTCAACCCCAAAGATGAGGTCTCGAACCCCAAATTTGCACATTAGGACCGCATCTTTGTACGGTGAGACCGCATTCGTGGGCATTAACCGATATTTTCGGGAACAAAAATCCCCAGCTGATGCCGGGGATTGTTCTAAGCGGTTGGGTTATCGGTGTCTGGAGCGGGCTTTTCTTTACCTTTACCCGAGCGGTTGAAAAACTGTTTCATTTCATTCATCTTGGTCTCGTAACCGGGTGCCTGCGAGCCGGCTTTGTAGGTGGTGTAGGCATAATCATCCAGCGCGCTTTGGTAGTTGTCGTAATCGTGCAGAATTTTTGCGTTTTTAATTCTTTCCGAAAGTGCATCCAGGCGGTACTGAAGATTTTCCATCACCTGCCGGCTGTTGTAATCTTTTTCAAATTCGTCCCAATCCAGATCGGGTACCGAAAGGGTTGGGCGAGTTGCGGCGGTAGTCCCATACTTTGTTCACCAGCAGTTTGTTCTGCTCATTCACACTGCCATAGGTGCTGCGTTCTTCAGCGGTAAGGGTTACCGTAAGCACGGCGAGTGCATTTTCTAGTTGGGTTAGGGCATCTTGCGCGGCGGTTACCTGAGCTGCGGTCAGGTGCGCATTGTTTAAATTGGTAATAGGCATAACTTTGTGTTTTTTGATTACGATAAATATAATAAATTTCTTTAAACAAAAAAATCCGTTCAACGAATTGAACGGATTGCTATAAATATCGTAACGATTTCTAAATCGTCGTTAATCTCAGCGTGTTGGTTTTGCCACCTTCGTAAGCCGGTGTCGCGTTGAGGTTGATGACGAAATCGCCCTGCTCTACAAAACCGTTGCTGTGGGCCAGCATATTCACCTGAATAATGGTTTCGTCGGTAGATTTCTGCATATCGTAATAAAATGCACGAACGCCC
>JAHRWY010000052.1:0-6934 GCA_019104935.1 Kaistella sp. | reverse complement strand
GGATCTTTTTTGGAGTATCCGTGGTAAGAAACGTTGGGAACTGTGGTAATCACGTCCATATTAAATTCCCGGTCGAGTCTTTCCTGAACGATTTCCATGTGAAGCATGCCGAGGAATCCGCAACGGAAACCAAAACCTAATGCTGCAGAACTTTCCGGCTCGAAAACCAAAGAAGCGTCATTCAGTCTCAGTTTTTCGAGTGAAAATCTCAGTTCTTCAAAATCTTCAGCTTCAATAGGGTAAATTCCGGCGAAAACCATAGGCTTTACCTCTTCGAAACCTTCGATTGCTGAATCGGCGCCGTTTTCAAAAGTCGTGATGGTATCTCCTACTTTTACTTCGCGGGCATCTTTAATTCCCGAAATAATATAGCCTACATCGCCGGTAAGAATTTCTTTTTTAGGTTGCTGTTTCAGCTTTAAAGTTCCAACCTCATCAGCTTCGTACATTTTCCCGGTCGCCATGAATTTGATTCGCTGGCCTTTTTTAATGCTTCCGTTCACGACTTTGAAATAGGCTTCAATTCCGCGGAACGGGTTGTACACAGAGTCGAAAACTAATGCCTGCAAAGGCGCTTCAGGATCCCCAACCGGAGCTGGAATTCTTTTGACAATCTGCTCCAGAAGATCGTGAACACCTTCGCCGGTTTTTCCTGAAACGCGTAAAACGTCTTCGTATTCGCAGCCGATCAGGTTCATAATCTCGTCGGTAACTTCTTCAGGATTTGCTGAAGGCAAGTCGATTTTATTAAGGATTGGAATGATGGTTAAATCGTTTTCCAAAGCCAGGTAAAGGTTGCTTATCGTTTGTGCCTGAATGCTTTGCGCGGCATCTACAATTAGAAGCGCACCTTCGCAGGCAGCAATAGAGCGGGAAACTTCGTAGGAAAAATCTACGTGCCCCGGCGTGTCGATAAGATTCAGTACATATTTTTCACCGTTGAGTTCGTAATCCATCTGGATGGCGTGGGATTTAATGGTAATCCCGCGTTCTTTTTCCAGATCCATATCATCCAGGGTTTGCGACTGCAGTTCTCTTTGGGTTACCGTATTGGTATACTCCAAAAGCCTGTCTGCCAGCGTTGACTTACCATGGTCGATATGTGCAATAATGCAAAAGTTTCGTATGTTTTTCATTGAATATTCAGATAGTGGGCAAATTTAGTGTTTTTTCCCGGAATTTTTTGTGTGTATTTCTTAATCATATCTGCGATAGGGATAGCAGCGGAAACCCCGCAACAGCGTTGGGATTGCTGTGGCGTGAGGAGTTGCAGCGTAGAGCCCGACCCGAGGATTGGCTTTTGCTGCGGCGAGGGGATCGCCCAAAAAAAGAACGACCTCTGCAAAATAATTTGTAGAGGTCGCTCAAACATTAAAAAAATAAACTATTATGGTCGCCTGCTCTGCGGGCTGTTGGAGCGCCCGTCTTGTTTTTTGTCTAATATCTTGCCGCGCATTTTACCTTCTGTCTGGTACATTTGCAAAACCTGCTGTGGTTTAAGAACCTTCATGAATTTTTGCGCGTATATTTTTCTGTTGTCTAAAAGCTGCTGCCCAATATCGAAACTTTCATTGAGTTTTCTTTTTGCTTCGTCATCACTCATATTTTCGTAGTCTTCGCTGGGCTTAAACCTGCTTTTAATACTGTTCTGTTTTTCCTGATACTCCGCATACAGCGTTTTAAATTCCTGCTGATCAGTTTGCGGCACATCCAATTCTGAAACCATCATGTTTTCGCGGAACTGCTTCAAAAGCGACATTTTTTCCTGCGGACTCATTTTCTGGATGACCTCCTTTCTCTGTTCAGGCTTCATATTCTTCCAGTCGTATTTCTGTTCCTGCGCAAAACTGAGCTGTGAGCCAGAGAATACTGCGATGAGTAATAATAAAATCTTTTTCATAGTGGTTTCCTTTTTAATAATACAAATCCAGATAAATGTCCTGTTCGGTATTTTTTCCTAAATCTGCCAGTTCTGCTGACGTGAACCCAGCCAGAATTTGATCTACCTGAACTTCAGGATTTAGTGTTTTTGTCTTATTCTGAACTTCTGCGCTTGTTCCTGCTTTGGTAGAAACTGCAAATTGCGCTTTCTTTCCTTTTTGATTAACTGATGCAGCAGAAGTTAAATCGTTTTCTAAAATTTTATAGGCAACTGTCGCTTCATTTTGTACTTGAGTTTCTGCTGATGTACTGACAGCCGGCGCGTTCACTGTTAATGACTGATTTTCAGTTACTGCGGTGTTTTCTTCACCACCCTGATTCACAAAGAATGTAATCCCGAAAATCATCGCGACTGCCGCAGCTGCAGCGTAAGCCCAATTCATCTTAAAAACCCTGGCCGGCTTCTGATGAACAGTTTCCTGCAACACTTTGGCCTGAATATCCTCAAAAAAATGATCGGGTGCAGTGTAAATATTTTTACGTTCTAATTTCTCAATATCCAAATTTTTCATTCTCGAAAAAATTTATTCTGTATAATTTGACTTTATATAATCTTCTACTTTCTGTTTCGCGTAATGGTAATTTGTTTTTAAAGTACCTACCGACATATCCAGAATTTTTGAGATTTCCTCGTAAGGTAAATCTTCATAATATCTCATATTGAATACCAGCTTCTGCTTCTCCGGCAGCGAATGGATTGCTTTCTGCAGTAAAACCTGAATCTCGTCGGCTTCTGCAGATACGTTATCTGCAACCAGATTCTGGAGATGATATTCTGCATCTTCATCCGATTTCTGCATCTTTTTCAGTTTGTTAAGCTGCTGCAGTGATTCGTTGGTCGCAATTCGGTAGAGCCAGGTGTAAAGTTGGCTGTCCTGCTTAAACTGGTGAAAGTTTTGGTACGCTTTTATAAAAGTTTCCTGCAAAACATCCTGCGACAGCGCATGATCCACAATAATTCTTCTGATATGCCAATACAACCTGCTCTGATAAGCATCCATCATCAGGCGGACTCCTTTTTCACGGGTTTTCTCGCCAGACATCAGCCGGATAATTTCTTCTTCCTTTATCTTCATTGAGATGCTTTCAGTGTTTTGATGGTAAATTTAACTAAAAGTTAAATAAGTATTTCAATTTTCAGTCCAAAGCAAAATATTTATATTTGTTCATATTTAATTTCATGAAGATTGTAATTCTGGGCTCGGGAAATGTTGCTTTTCACTTAGCAAATGCTTTTACTGAAAAAAAAATAAGGGTTTCGCAGGTTTTTGGCCGCAACGGAAAGGCCCTGAAAGAAATTTCAGAACACTGCAATATTCCGTATTCCACCACTGAAGTTATGGATGCCGACCTGTATCTGATTGCAGTGAAAGATGATGTAACGGCCGGAATTTCAAAAAAAATAAGTAAAGAAAACTGTCTGGTCGCCCATACTTCAGGTTCTTTGCCAAAGGAAATTCTGGAGGGTAATTACCGCAAAGCCAGTCTCTATCCTTTACAGACGTTCTCTAAATCCAAGAAAATTAATTATGCTGAAATTCCTTTTTTTGTGGAAGCAGAAAACCAGGAAGATCTGGAAGTGCTGAAAAATCTGGCTTCGCAGGTTTCAGAAAATGTAATGGTTTCTGATTATGAAAAGAGAAAATATATTCACCTTACAGCCGTATTCGCCTGCAATTTTGTGAATCATCTTTTTGCCAGAGCGAAGGAGATTTCGGATGCACAGCAGATTCCTTTCAGTTATTTTTTACCCTTGATTGACGAAACCGTCCAGAAAATTCATGAAATTGATCCTAAATCTGCCCAAACCGGACCGGCCGTGAGAAAAGATGAACGCGTGCTGCAGCTTCATGAAGATTTAATCACCAGTGAAGAACACCTGAAAATCTATAAAACCATGAACGATTCTATAAAAAAAATGTATGAGTTATAAAGCGAAACTTAAAAATATAAAAGCCTTCGTATTCGATGTTGACGGAGTTTTTACCGACGGAAGCGTGTACCTGATGCCCGATAAAAGCATGTGCCGCGTAATGAATGTACTCGACGGTTATGCCGTGGTAAAAGCCATAAAAAACAATTATAAAATCTGCGTAATCACCGGCGGCGACGATCCTGCCGTAAGAAACCGTATTCATTACCTCGGTATTGAAGAGTATTATGCAAAAGTATCCCACAAATTAGAAAAATATGAAGATTTCCGCAAAAAATATGGTCTGCAGAACGAAGAAATCCTTACCATGGGTGATGATCTTCCGGACATGGGAATCATGAAAGCTTCGGGTATCGCTACCTGTCCGAAAAATGCAGTTCCTGAAGTGAAAGCGGTTTCCGCATATATCTCAAACATCGAAGGTGGCAAGGGTGCAGTGCGCGATGTCATCGAGCAGGTGATGAAAGTTCAGGGCACCTGGATTCAGGATGATACCAAAAGCGTTTAATTCAGATTAAAGAATGAAAATATTATTAGCCTCCAATTCCCCGAGAAGAAAAGAACTTTTAAAAGCTTTAGGTTTCGATTTTGAAGTCGTTTCTGTAGATTGTGATGAAGTGTATCCAGAAAATTTGCCAGTCGAAAAAATCGCCGAATATCTTTCTGATTTAAAGGCGGATGCTTATAAAAACCTAGAAAGTGGGGAAGTACTGATTACCGCAGACACCATCGTAGCGCTGGAAAATGAAGTGTTAGGAAAACCGGAAAATGCTTTAGAAGCGAAGGAAATGCTGAGAAAACTTTCAGGTAAAACCCATGAGGTTTATACCGGAATTACCATTAGAAATTCACAGAAAAGCATTTCCCAAACCGATGTTACCCACGTAGAAACAGATGATTTGACGGATGAAGAAATCGATTTCTATATTGAAAATTATAAACCTTTCGACAAAGCTGGCGCATACGGTGTTCAGGAATGGTTCGGAATGGCGAAAATCAAACGCATTACCGGCAGCTACTATACAGTGATGGGATTGCCAACCCATTTGGTATACGGCATTTTAAAAGATTTTGGGTTAGCCTTTTCCAAAGATAAAATTTAGCTAATTTTACAAAAATTATTAAGCATTTTTCATAATAAAATGCTAATTTGGAAGTTATTATGAAATAATGAAAAAAACTATACTTTTCTTTTCTGCAATCGTTGTTTTCAATTCGTGTTCTTCACGGAAAAAAACAGATGATTCTACTTTTATGAAAGGATTTTTCTCCTACTACAACACACTTTTCAACAGTAAGGATGCGTTACAGACCGAGTTGAAAAACCGCGACAAAGCACACGTTGATAATTTTTATGCACCCTATATTCAGCTTCTTACGTACGAGGAACAGCCCCTGGGCAGCGATCTCCAGTCCGCAGGGATGTTTGGCGATGATCCCACACCGCCGGGCAGCATGAATGCTTCCGGGCCGGGAGTTCCGGGAGGAAGAGGAGCTTCCCAGAATTCATCAACTGCAGGTTTTAAAAGTGGGGCTTCAATTTTAGAAATATCGGAAGCAAAAGCACTGAAAGCCATCTCAAAATATTCAGTGATGAAAGGTGGCGAAGAAAAAAACCGGAAAATTTTCGATGCGAATCTTCTGCTGGCTCAGGCACGGATTTACCGTAATAAACCGCTGGAAGCGCTGGACGGATTGAACTATGTTTTCGCAAATATGCGCAATGATAAAAGAATTCCGCTGGCAAGAATTTATCAGGGCCTGGCTTATTCTAAAATGGGTGATTATTACAGAGCTGAAGAAGTTTTTACCGATGTAAAGAAAAACGATAAACTTAAAAAAGATTATAAAAAATTACTGAGCATTTACTATTCTGAAATGTTGCTGCAGTCCGGAAAAAAAGAAGCGGCCGTGGACGAGCTTGAAGAAGCATACGCCCTCAATAAAAACCGGAAAATGCGCAGCAGAATTGCCTTTCTTCGTGGACAGATCCTGGCAAATCTCGACAGAAACGAAGAAGCCAGAGAAAGTTTTGTTACCGCGTATAAAAATGCAAACGACTTCGAATTTGAAGTGAAATCGCAGATAGAAATTGCCAAAACCTTCAACGGAAAAGGCGATGATTACGAAGGTGCGAAGGAATATCTTGAAAAAATCAGCAAAAAAGGGACTTACGGTTCCCGAAAAAACGAGTTTTACTATGCGCTCGGGATCATGGCAAATAAAGCCGGAAAGAAGGAAGAAGCCCAGGCATTCTTTACCCAGTCGCTGAAAGAAAAAATGTCGGATCCCCAGATTCGCGGCCTCAGTTATTACGAAATCGGAAAAGGATTTTTTGAGGAAAGCGATTACCTTTCCGCAGGTGCTTACTACGATTCTGCGCTGGCAGTTATGACCTATGAACCTTCAAAAATTCTTTTGACTGAAAAATCAGCGAACATCAAACAGGTTTCCGCAAATTATTATCTGATCAGGAAAAACGACAGTATTCTGGCATTAACAAAAATGCCTGAAGCCGAAAAAATCGCCTATTTCAACAAATACATCGAAGGCATTAAAGCCAAAGAAGCCAGGGAAGAACTGGAAAGAAAAAAGGCAGAAAGGAATAAAGGTTTCGATACCGGCGATTACTCAGCGAATTCAATTTTTGCTGGAAATACCGGTGGTTTTCAGGATTTTGGCGGTACCAAAGGTGGCTTTTATTTTGCCAACCAAAGCACCATTGCCAAAGGCGAAACTACCTTTAAACAAATGTGGGGAAACCGTGCGCTCAACGATAACTGGCGTACTTCTGCAAGAGGAAGTTCCATTGAGGATTTAAAAAATGAGGCGATGGGAATTGCGTCGGCTCCGGATCCAAGAAGACTTGAGCCCGCTTTCTATATTGAAAAAATACCGACGGGAAGAGAAGAAATTTTGGCCCTGAAAAAGGCGAGAGATACCGCAAGTTTAGGTCTGGGAAGAATGTACGAAGCCTATTTCTCGGATACACCGCTTGCAACCAAAACACTGTACGACCTTGTAGATGCAAATCCTGAGGAAGAAACCAAACTGCTCGCA
>JAHRWY010000019.1:0-16048 GCA_019104935.1 Kaistella sp. | reverse complement strand
ACTTTTCGCTGATCGGGAACGGTAACGCCAAGAAATTTGTCGCCTTCAGCATATTCGCCTTTTCCGGCTTTAAAAAACCGTGGAAAAAAAGCAGCCTTTTCGGGCAGAGCCAGATCTTGTAGCGCAGATTTTATTTCGTTAACCATCTTTTCTTTACTTCTCCTCTTCTTCCTCAAAATATTCGAAAAGGAAATCGTTGTACGGGAATCTGGAAATATGAATTTTAAGCACTTCGTCGTAGATCAGTTTCTTCATCTGCTCAAAATTCTGCTTGGTTAAGGCCGAGATAAATACGGTGGGATATTTTGATTTCGACATCCAGGTTTTTTCCCATTCTGCCAGCGAAATATTTTTGCGTGATTCCGGCGTCAGGTCATCTTCTTCCTTTTTCTCGTAGCTGAAATCATCAATTTTATTGAAAACCATGATCATCGGTTTCTGGTGGGCGTTTATTTCCATAAGAATCTGGTTCACGGAAGCAATATGGTCTTCAAAACTTTCATGAGAAATATCCACCACATGAATCAGCAGATCGGCTTCCCGAACCTCATCCAATGTCGATTTAAAACTTTCAACAAGTTGGGTAGGAAGTTTTCTGATAAAACCTACCGTGTCGGTGAGCAGAAACGGTAAATTTCCAATAACAACTTTTCTTACGGTGGTATCCAACGTAGCAAAGAGTTTATTTTCTGCGAAAACATCAGATTTCGCCAGTGCGTTCATTAACGTAGATTTGCCCACGTTGGTATATCCTACCAAGGCTGCACGCACTACTTTTCCGCGGTTGGTGCGCTGGGTAGCCATTTGGCGGTCGATGGTTTTCAGTTTTTCTTTGAGCAAAGAGATTCTGTCGCGGATAATCCTTCTGTCGGTCTCGATTTCTGTTTCCCCAGGACCTCTCATCCCGATTCCCCCTTTTTGCCTTTCAAGGTGAGTCCACATTCTGGTAAGTCTTGGCAAAAGATATTGATACTGAGCTAATTCTACCTGAGTTCTTGCATAAGAAGTTTGTGCACGTTGCGCAAAAATATCTAGAATAAGGTTGGTTCTGTCCAGGATTTTAACTTCGATTTCACGTTCGAGATTTTTCAGTTGCGAAGGTGAAAGTTCGTCATCGAAAATTACGGTACCGATTTCGTTTTCTTTTACAAAATCTCGCACTTCCTGGGCTTTTCCGCTTCCGATAAAGGTTTTAGGATCGGGTTGGGTAAGTTTTTGGGTAAAGCGCTTTACTACGGTGGCGCCCGCGGTTAAAGCAAGAAACTCCAACTCATCCATATATTCTGTAAGTTTGTCTTCGTCCTGATTCTGAGTGATTAAGCCTATCAAAACGGCTTTTTCGTATAAATGTTCTTTATTGTCGAGCATAGATTAGTTTTTTTCTGATGAGTACAAAATTAGTTTTTTTCTTCGGTATAAATGATCTTTAGCACAATCAACACGCTTGTGGCGACAATAGAAATGCTGTTGGTGATAATCATGGAAATGTGTTCCCTCATCACGCCGTACCACAGCCACAGCCCGGAACTTACAATTCCGATGATACACGTGAGTAATGCAATTTCTTCTGCAGATTTTTCCTTGAAAATCTTTACAATTTGTGGGATAAAAAGTGCCGAAGACAAGCCTCCGGCAACAAATCCTATGATTTCGGGGTTGATATTCATAAATTTAAATGTTAAAATAATTAATCCCAGTCGGCGGCAACAAATTTCATTGTACTACCGTCTTTCGAAGTAAGCGTTAAAAAATGCCCTTCCGTCTTATATCCGGTGACAGCCGGCAATGCTTTACCGAACGCATCTTCCAGTGTCATCGCGTCATCACAAAACATCCTCGTGCTGCCGATTTGCGAAAAGATAACCGCGCCGTCCGCTTTAAAATCTGCTTTCATAAACATCCGGTTACAGCCCATATTGGCGCTGTATTGGTTTTTGGTACTCAAATCTAAATTCGCCCCTTTTTGTATTAAAAACTCTTTGGTAAAATCCTGAAATTCGACCAACATCCATTTTCTGTTGATATTTTCTGAAACGCGGTTTGTTGGAGAGCAATTCGCCAGTAGTAATATTAGTAAACCCAAAAAAAAGCTTTTTAAAATGTTTTTCATGATCATTTTTTTGAACAGCATTCCATTTTTATGCCGTGATTTTAATTAAATTTGAATTCTGCTTACAATAAAAAATAACACAGGATTGTATTTTATTTAAAGGAATCATTTTACAGCATGGTGAAATGAACGCTGCGTACCTTAAATTTCCTTTTTCTGTGAAAAAACTTGTGGTAAAAAAGGAATGAAATGATAAACATAAACAGTCTGGAAACCGAAAGGTTATTGCTGAGGCCCATATCAACTGCTGATACGGGATTTATTTTGGAACTCTACAATTCACCGAAGTTTATCGAATTTATTGGTGACCGAAACATCCGCACCATGGAAGATGCTGAAAATTATATTGTGGGAAAATTTCTTCCGCAAATGGAAAAGATCGGTTTTGGAAACTACCTGATTATAAGAAAATCCGACAGCATGAAAATTGGCACTGTCGGAATTTTCGAGCGCGAAGGTTTGGATGTTCATGATATCGGGTTTTCTTTTCTTCCGGAATTTGAAGGACAGGGCTATGGCTTTGAGTCGGCTTCCAAACTTTTGAGAACTGCTTTTAATGACTTTGGTTTAAAGAAAATTTCTGCCATTACTACGAAGACTAATTTTTCATCCCAGAAACTGATCGGGAGACTGGGTTTAAGATATTTGAAAACCGTTCTTATCCCGAATGCTGATGAGGAATTGATGTATTATGAGATTGAGAACGGAAACTAACCCAACAAAAAAGGAAACACAAAACCGTGTTTCCTTTTTTTATTTACCTTTTTTGAATTGAAATTACGAATTGGGCTTCCAGTCAACTACAGCTCTGATAAATGCTTCGGCGTTTTCCAATGGAATATTGGGTAAAATTCCGTGGCCAAGATTTACGATATAACGGTCTTTTCCGAAACGGTTAATCATTTCGTGCACCATTTTGCGGATGGTTTCCGGAGAAGAATGGAGTCTTGTAGGATCGAAATTTCCCTGCAACGTCATCGTATGATTTGTTAAAACTCTGGCGAATTCAGGTTTTATCGTCCAGTCAACACCCAATGCCGAAACTTTAGACATGGTCATTTCTTCCAGTGCAAACCAACAGCCTTTACCGAAAACCACAACGTGAGTCAGCGGGCTCAAAGCTTCAACAATCTGGTTGATATATTTCCAGGAGAATTCCTGATAATCTTCGGGAGACAGCATACCGCCCCAGGAATCGAAGACCTGTACGGCAGAAACACCTTTTTCTACTTTTCTTTTCAGATAAGCAATCGTGGTATCGGTAATCTTCTGCAATAATAAATGCGCAGCTTCCGGATTTTGGAAACAGAAGGTTTTAGCGATTTCAAAAGCTTTAGAGCCCTTACCTTCAACGCAATAACATAAAATCGTCCACGGTGAACCGGCAAAACCAATCAGCGGAATATTGTTATCCAACTTCTGCAACGTCAGTTCAATGGCCTCAAAAACGTAGCCTAAAGTGTCGTTTACATCAGGAACCACCACATTCTGCACTTCTTCTAACGTACGGATCGGATTGTCGAGCCAGGGACCAACGCCTTCCTTCATTTTAAAATCGATTCCCATCGCCTGCGGAACCACTAAAATATCAGAAAAAAGGATTGCCGCGTCCAAAGGATATCTGCGGATGGGCATCATGGTAATTTCTGCAGCCATTTCGGGAGTCCGGCATCTGGTAAAGAAATCGTACTCATCGCGAAGTGCACGGAATTCCGGCAGAAATCTTCCGGCCTGTCTCATCATCCAAACCGGTGGTCTTTCAACGGTTTCGCCTCTTAATGCTTTTAAATAAAGGTCATTTTTAATCATAATATTTTTTTTGATCCTGATGCTTCGGCCTCACTGCTGTGTTCGGCAATTAAATTCAGCAAATCATCAAGATTACTTTCTTTACTGGTAATTATTGGGCTTTTAGTGAATTTTCTGATCTCTTTTTCCGTCGTTTCGCCGATGGAGAAAATCTTCACATTCTCCAGAGCATTAAACTTTGCAAAACTACGCACTCCGCTCGGACTAAAAAAGCACACCGCATCATAAGCTCCGGAAAACTTCGGGTAAAGGAGTTGTGTCTCGTAAACGGGGATTTTTTTATAAGATATATTCTGCAGCGGCAGCGTTTTGTTCAGTACATCGAGCGCAAGATTCCCGCAAAAATGAAGAAATTTTTCTTTGCTGCTGCTTTCAATAATAAATTCTGAAAGCTCTTTGGCGTGTTTGGTCACTTTGAATGTGCCGTAACCGTATTTCCGTAATTCTCTTTTGGTTGTGATTCCTACGGTATAAATTTTATTGTATTTCTTACTGGTAAAGTCTTCGTCGGGCTTAAAGCCGTTTTCGAAAAAGCTTTGTACGGCATTTACGCTGGTGAAGATCAACGATTTGTTTTTCAGGTCAAAAGATTCCACGGTCATGGGATTTATCTTGATGACATCAACAAAATCATAAGAAAAATGACTCCCTAACTTTTTGGAAATCATTATTTTACTGATTTTTTTGGTGAAAATAATCTTCATGTCTATATCGTCAGAAACCTAAATCTCACTTTTAATCTGATGCAACAACTCGCGTCCGCCGTTTTCAAGAACTTTCTGGGCTAAAGTTTTGCCAAAATTTTCATGTTCGTTCCACTCGAAGATTTCATCGGTTTCGATACAGTTTTTGCCGTCGAGTGAGCAGAGTCTGCCTATAAAACGTACTTCGTTGCGCTCGTTAATTTCTGCAAAAGCACCAATTGGCGCGGTACAGCCACCTTCAAGGGTGTTGAGGAAATTTCTTTCGATTTCAACACATATTTGGGTGGGTTTGTGATTGATGTGGCTGAAAATTTCTTTCATTTCCGCATTATCGCTTCGTCCACAAATCGCAACAACACCTTGTGCCGGCGCCGAAATCATGATCGGAAGATGCTCATAATGAACATCTAAACCCATTCGCTCAATGGCAGCGAGGGAAAACATCGTAGCGTCGAAATCGTTTTCTTCAAGTTTATTCAAACGGGTCTGTACATTCCCGCGAATATCTGAAAATTGGGTGTCGGGAAATTCTTTGCACCAAAAAGCACGTCGGCGAAGGCTGCTGGTTGCGATTTTCAGATCGTGAAGCTCCACATTTTGTGCGTCTTTTTTTCTTACCAAAACATCCTGTGGATAATCGCGCTCTAAAACAGCGATAATTTCAATGTTTTCCGGAAGTTCAGTAGGAATGTCTTTTAAAGAATGTACCGCGATATCGACTTCGTTATTCAGAAGTGCCATATCTAAATCTTTTGTGAAAATACCGGTAATTCCTAATTTGTACAGCGGTTGATTAAGGTTTTTATCGCCCGTTGCAAGTACCGGAACAATATCGGTGGTATAGTTAAGATTCTGTAAGTTACGCGCCACTTCACGGGCCTGCCACATGGCCAGAGGTGAATTTCTGGTTCCTATTTTAATGCTTCTCATTGAATTCGTTATTAGGCTGTTCGACTAAAATTTCGTGCATTAACTTGCTGATTTCCTCGGCTTTCCAGGGATTATCAATGATGTATTTTGCAAATCTGTTGGTGATTTTCTGAATCATTTTATCTGAAAGCTGCATATCTGTCACCTCAACATATTTATGTTTTTTGTGGATATTGTGCATTTCGTTGCGTTCCATATTTTTTAGAACAGCTTTAAAATGATGGATGTTAGGGGCCAGTTTTCTTTTCTTTTCCCATTCCAGAAAATCCTTGGTCATTTCTTTAATGATGCCTTCGGCTTTCGGGATTTCCTTTTGACGCTGAACCATTGTTTCGCTGATGTGCAGGGAAAGTTGGTCAACATCTACCAAACTTATATTTGTATTTTCGGTAATATTTTTTTCCACATTATTGGGAATCGAAAGGTCGATGACCAGCGTTTCTTTTCCGTTCGGGAAGTGGGTTTTGTTTATAATTGGGTGCTGCGCACCGGTAGCCACAATAAGAATATCGGTTCGGGCCAGTTCTTCCTGAAAATTCTCGAATTCGATATGTGGAATTTTATATTTTTCAGCAATTTTTTCGGCTTTGTCTGATGTTCTGTTGGCGATTTTTACTTTGGGTTTGTAAACGTGTTTCACGAGGTTTTCAACCGTGTTCTGGCCAATTTCTCCCACTCCTAAAAGCAGAATGTTCTTTTCAGAAATCTGAGGCTGGTTTTTCAGTATATAGTGAACTGCTGCATAAGACACAGAAGCGGCACCATTGGAAATTCCGGTTTCGTTTTTAATTCTTTTGGAAATCTGGATCGCAGAGTTAATCGCACGTTCCAAAAACGGGTTGGAGTTTTTCTTTTCTTTTTTGAAACGGTGATACGCGTTTTTTATCTGCCCAATAATTTCGAAATCGCCAATAATCTGGCTCTCGAGACCGGCAGCAACACGGAAAAGGTGATTCAGCGCTTCTTCATGCTTCAGAATGTTGACATACTGCATAAATTCGGTAAGGCTTACGCCAATTGTTTTGCAGTATAATTCGGCAATCAGAAGATAATTTTGCGATGTAGTATAAATCTCTGTACGGTTACAGGTGGAAACCACGAATGCGTCACCAAGATTTTCATTATGAATTTCGCTGACAAAATTTTTAATATTCTCATCAAAAAACGCAAATTTCCCCCGCGTCTCGGCATCAGCTTTTTCAAAACTGACACTTAGAACGGCAAAATTGGCGGTTTTGTGAATGTTGGTATCCTGATTCATAAAGCAACCGCAAATTTAAGACTTTAAATTGAATTGGCGAAGATTCTACAAGATGAACATTATCAGTAAAATATATGGTATGGAGATCAATTATTTCCGAATTTTCATTTAAAAATGAAATAATTAAGAAATAAAAAAGTTATTGTAGAATAGCTTGTAACTTTAATAAAATTTTAACCTAATTTAGTCTGAATCTAATTTTTAGAACGGTTCTAAATTTATATCTTTGTACACTTAAAAAAATCACGAAAAAAAATGGGTTTATTTGATATGTTCACGCAGGATATTGCGATTGACTTGGGAACTGCAAACACACTAATTATACATAACAATAAAATAGTTATAGATCAGCCTTCGATTGTAGCCATCGAACGTTCCAGCGGAAAACCAATCGCTGTTGGTGAAAAGGCAAAACATATGCAGGGGAAAACCCATGAAGACATAAAAACCATCAGGCCACTGAAAGACGGCGTAATTGCTGATTTTCATGCATCTGAGCACATGATTAAGGAATTCATCAAACAAATTCCGGGTATCAAAGGAAAGCTTTTTCAGCCAACCTTAAAAATTGTAATCTGCATCCCTTCCGGCATTACCGAAGTTGAAAAAAGAGCAGTAAGAGATTCTGCACAAAAAGTAAACGCGAAAGAAGTACGTTTAATTTACGAACCAATGGCGGCAGCGATTGGAGTAGGAATTGATGTACAGAAACCTGAGGGTAACATGATTATCGATATAGGAGGAGGAACTACCGAAATTGCTGTAGTTGCTTTGGGAGGAATCGTTTGCGATAAATCGGTAAAAATTGCCGGCGATGTTTTCACCAATGATATTGCGTATTATTTAAGAACGCACCATAATTTATATATCGGAGAAAGAACTGCAGAAAGAGTAAAAATCGAAGTTGGTTCAGCGGTTGAAGATCTTGATGTTGAGATTGAAGATATTCCGGTTCAGGGACGTGATTTAATTACCGGTAAGCCAAAAGAAATTATGGTGAACTATAAAGAAATCGCAAGAGCTTTAGATAAATCTATCATCAGAATTGAAGATGCGGTAATGGAAACACTTTCGCTTACTCCGCCCGAACTTGCTGCTGATATTTATAAAACAGGAATTTATCTTGCAGGTGGTGGCGCTTTGCTGAGAGGACTTGCAGACAGACTTCACAAGAAAACAGGTTTGCCGGTTTTTGTGGCTGAAGATCCTTTGAGAGCTGTAGTTCGCGGAACAGGTATCGCCCTTAAAAATATGGATAAGTTCAACTTTCTGATTAAATAATTTATAACTTTTTACGACATTAACAGATGGGATTTTTGCTGCGATTATTTTCGAAGAACGGTTTATTCGTCTTCTTCATATTTCTGCAGCTTATCGCTTTGGTATTGATTTTCAGCAGAAACTCCATGCAGCAGTCGTGGCTTGCGGGCCAAACTGCGGCGTTCAATTCCTGGGTTTCGGGATATATCGATGAAGGCGCCTCTTATTTAAAGCTTAAGCAGATTAATGACCAGCTGGTAGCGCAAAATAAGTTGCTCATGGAGCAGGTTTACGGGAAAAATTCCGGAGTTCCTGTTTTCAGAAAAGTTCATGATACCATTGGTGGCGGGCAAATCTATACTTTTGTCGACGGAGAGATTGTGTTCAACAGTATTAACCGTAAGGATAATTACTTCACCATCAACCGCGGTAAACGCGATGGTGTTTTTCCTCAGATGGGCGTAATGGCTCCAAAAGGGATTGCCGGAATCGTGATTAATTCAACAGATTCTTATGCTTTAGTGCAGTCGGTGCTGAGTTTAAATAAAATCAAGATTAATGCGTCGCTTAAAAAGTCCGGATATTTCGGGACTTTAACCTGGAAGGGCGAAGATTCGAGGATCATGCACCTCTCTGATGTTCCGAAATACGTACCGCTGCAAATTGGCGACACGGTTGTAACCGACGGGAAATCAGCAATCTTCCCACAAGGAATTACCATTGGCAAAGTTTCTGGCTACGAAGTCGACAGCAAAACAGGGTTTTGGGATATTTCTGTAGAACTGACTGAGAAAATGGGAAATCTCAGCAAAATATATGTGGTGAAAAACCTGAAGAAAGCTGAGGTTCAGAGAATTCAGGATACTTTGCAGGCTACCATAAAGAGAGAAAAATGATAAGCAGAACACTTTTTACAGATATCCTGATGATTGTTTTCCTGGTGGCATTACAGATTTTTGTGCTGAACCGGATTACACTTTTCGGGAAATATACACCGGTACTTTATCCTGTGTTCATCATGTTTTATCCGTTTTTCAGAAATAAATTTCAGTTTCTGGCGCTGAGTTTCATTTTGGGACTCAGCATTGATGCATTTCTATATACGTGGGGAATTAATGCTTTTGCTACCACGCTTATTGCCTATTTCCGGACCTTAATTTTCCGGACTTCTACGGATACTTCCACCGACTTCTTTTCTTTCCAGTCTTTGCAGTGGTCGCAATATTTTTTCTTTATCCTGTCGAGTATTTTCCTGCACCAGCTGTTGGTTCAGTATATTGAATTTTTTAAATTCAGCAGATTTTTCGAAATCTTCGTGAATGTTTTGGCGACGAGCGCCATTTCCTTTATATTTATACTGATGTACGCGCTGGCCTTTAGAATCAAACAGAAAGTTTAACGTTATTATTGCATAAAGAAACCTTGCCTAAAGGTTATTCACAGACACATGAAATCACAGTATCTGAAAATCACCGTATTATTAATCCTCCTGGCCATTATATTTATTGCCAGGCTTGCATACCTGCAGCTTTTTACGGACCGTTATGCATTAAACGCGGCCAACACTTCCATTAAAACAGAATATATTATTCCGCAGAGAGGTGTTATTTTCGACAGAAACGGAAAAATAATGGTGGGTAATCAGCCTTCCTACGAAATTTCGTTTACCGAAGCTTTAATAAAACCCGATTTCGATACACTTGATTTCTGTAATCTTATGAGAATCAGCAAGCAGGATTTCATTAAAAGAGTTAACGCGATTAAGGCCGAAAAATATTATTCGAAGCTTACTCCCATGACTTTTATGAAAAATTTGAGCAGGGAAGAAATCGCCAGAATTCAGGAAATCATTTTTAAATATCCTGCGTTCAGCATCGTTTCACGACCTCAGCGACAGTACGAGGTTTCTACTTCGGGCAACCTTTTGGGTTATACCAATGAGGTAAACGAGCGTGATATTAAGAAAGATTCGCTTTATTATCTTCCGGGAGATTTTATCGGAAAAACTGGTGTCGAAAAATCCTATGAAAAGGAATTGCGCGGTGAAAAAGGCGTGCAGTATATCCAGAAAGACATCCGTTTGCGAAGTATTGGTTCCTATAAAAACGGTGCTTTAGATAAAGAAGTAATTACCGGAAAAGACATCACCCTCACCATCGACTACGATTTGCAGAAAATGGCCGAAGAAATGCTTGTGAACAAGCAGGGCGCTATTGTTGCACTGGATCCTACAAACGGTGAAATCTTGGTTCTGGCTACCGGCCCCGATATTGATCCCAATTTATTTACCGGTCCCGATAAAACGAAAAACCTTTACCGTCTTCAGATGGATACCATCTATAATAACCGGCCAACGTTTGACAGGTCGGTTCAGGCTGCGTATCCGCCAGGTTCAACTTTCAAACTTCTTACAGCCGCGGCGGCAATGCAAATGGGCGTTATGGATGAAAATACCATCTTTCCCTGTGGCGGAGGTTTTAATTACCGGGGCTTAAGAGTGAAGGGGCACGGTGGTGCTGATCCTTTAGTGCCAGCGATTCAGGTTTCCAGTAACTGTTACTTTTCTTATGCCTTTATTGCGATCATGAATAAATATCCCGGCAACCCAAGTAAAGGAGTTGATGAATGGAAAAAAATAATGAGCAGTTTCGGGTTAGGTGAATACCTGAATAATGATATTGCCGTTGGCTCAAAAGGGAGAATCCCAAGCGGGGCATTTTACGAAAAAAGAAGTGGCGGTAAAAAAGACTGGAGTTCTGCTTACACCATGAACGGCTCCATCTTCAACGGAATGGGACAGGGCGATGTGCTTCTTACCCCATTACAAATGGCGAATGCTACGGCTGCTATTGTGAATAAAGGCTGGTACTATACGCCCCATATTGTAAAATCAATCGACGGAAAACCAAATCCTGATCCAAGATTTAAAGTAAAGCACAAAACCCTGGTAGATGCGAAACATTTTGGACCGATCATGAAGGGAATGGAAGCTGTAGTAACCGGCGGAACCGCAAGAAGTTTAAAGTCAAATGAATTCACCATGCTCGCTAAAACCGGTACAGCACAGGTTCCGCAGGGAAAAGATAACTCCATATTTGTTCTTGCAGCACCTGCCGAAAATCCTAAAATTGTTATTGCAGCAGTGATGGAACACGCAGGTTTTGGCGGAACATGGGCCGGCCCGGCAGCTACAGCAATTGCAGAGAAGTATTTAACCGGAGAGCTTAAGCGGGAACACCTTTATAATAAACTTGTAAACGCGAGTTTCATGCCTGAATACAAAAGACAATGGGTTGTTGACCTGAAAAGAAAAGGTCTTTATAAAGAGCCCAATAAAGATTCTCTGAAAATAGAATCTATTGAAGACAGCCTGAAATTCATCAAAAATGACCAAATCAGAGCAAGACTGATTTACAAAAGAGATTCTCTTCGCACAAGATTAAAAACACAAAGCTCTAAAAAATGAAGTGGACAGAAGGATTAGATAAACTCAGCCTGTTTCTGTATCTCGCAATCTCTCTTTTTGCAGTTGCGAACATTTACAGTGTTGATGAAGGTTTAGGAAAGAAACAGTTTATTTTCTTGTGCTTATCACTCGTGGTGGGACTCATTATTTTTGTTATGAGGACTAAATTTTTCGAGAATTTTGCAAGTATCATCTACCTATTTGGAGTTTTGCTTTTGGTAGGTCTTTTTCCTTTCGGAACTGAAATTTTGGGACAGAAAAACTGGTATAAATTCGGCGGTTTTACCATGCAGCCCGTTGAATTTGCCAAAATTGGCGTTGCTTTAATGCTCGCAAATTATGTTTCAGGACCAGATTTTAACATTTCAACACGCAAGTCGCTTCTCACGGCACTTGTTATTATTGGCATCCCGGCGCTGGTGGTTTTAATGATTCCGGATGTTGGCTCGTTGCTTGTCTTTACTGCTTTTTTTATTGCCCTTTTCCGGGAAGGATTAAACGGATGGCTTTTCGGAGTGGGCGGTATTCTCGCAGGTGTTTTCCTGTTGGCTCTGGCTGTTGATCCGCTTTATCTGATTATTGGGATTGTGGTAATTTATGGATTGATAATTTTCGCCAACTATTACAAAATTCACTGGAATGTATTTTCTGTGGCTGGAATCCTTGGCTCGTTACTGCTCTTATGCGGAATTGCTTACGGATCACCTAAGATACTTGAAAAAATGCCCAAACACCAGCGTGAAAGAATTGAAGTTCTTTATAAAGGCGAAAAAGCGTTCCGCGACACGTCGGGTTATAATTTACTTTATTCCAAAACTGCGATCGGTTCCGGAGGGTTTTTCGGTAAAGGTTATAAAGAAGGTTCTGTTACTCAAGGGAAATTCGTTCCGGAACAGGAAACCGATTATATTTTCTGTACAGTGGGAGAAGAGTGGGGGTTCTTCGGAGCTTCGCTTTTGGTTATTTTCTACGCGGTTTTTATTGGTAGAATCTATTATCTGTCAGAAAAACAGAAGTCGGCTTTTAACCGCGTTTTCGGGTATTCCTTTGCATCTATTTTATTAATGCACTTTGCCATAAATCTCGGAATGGTGATGGGGCTTTTCCCTACCGTTGGGATTCCGCTGCCGTATTTCAGTTACGGTGGAAGTTCACTGTTGGCATTTTCTATCATGACATTCATCTTCTTTAAACTGAATTACGCAGACCGAAACAGTTTGGTATAATCTCTTGTTGACCACAGTCCTAATCAATGCATTTCTTTCTAAATAACGCGCAAAGAAGGCCCTCTTTCAGTTTTAAATATCAATAATTACAGTTTGAGTTTCAGACATAAAAAAAACTGCCGGAATTAGCAGTTTTTTATGATCAATTATTTATTTTAATTATTTGCAAGGTTGTTATTGAAGGTTTCCGGAGAAATTATTCTTTTTGCAAACCTGTATTTTGGTCCCCAATAAGAATCATTAAGTGAAGAAATCATTACCCCTTTTGAAGTTGCGGCATGAATAAATTTCACATCTCCTTCTTCGGTTACATTTTCTACGATTCCCACATGAGAGATTCTTCCTCTGCCTTGTGAAAAGAAAACAAGATCACCTTTCTGAAGATTGCTTTTCTCAACTTTTTCACCTTCCTGGGCCTGTGATGCAGCAACTCTTGGTAAAGTCATTCCTGTAGCAGCGCCGAAAACTGAAAGTACGAATGCTGAACAGTCGATTCCTCTTCTGGTCATCCCTCCATATTTATAAGGTGTACCTAAGTAAGATTCAGCTTCAGTTAAGAGATCATCAATTTTTTTGGTGAATCTTACTGTTTTTGCAATCTCATCATTCTTTAATGTAGCCTCCAGTGTTTTTGCTGCCGCAAGTTTTTCATCGCTGAAGCTTCCAAGTAATTGAGCTTTTGCCGTTTCTAATTTTTTGTTATCGATTGATGCAAGTTTGGCATCTGATTTGTATTGATTTGCGTAGGTTGTTGGGGTTGATACAACGTAATTCGTAACGCAGGATTGTAATGAAAATGTGGCCGATACAGCAACTAAATAATACAGAACTCTTTTCTTCATATATGTTTGATTATCTGTGTTAAATTGAGATACTTCGTTTTAAATGCAAAGCAAAATTAGGTATTCGAGTTCGATAGGGGGTGAAAACACCCTTTTTGAAAACCCAGTTTAACACTTTTTAACACTTTTCTTTACAATGTTAAAGAAAAATAAACCGCAATCCCTTTGTTTTAGAGGTTGCGGCTTTATTTTTTTTTAAGATTTGTTAACATTTATACAAAGCATCTATTAAGGATATTATATTGCTCTATAATGTTAGTAAAAAAGACCTGAATTAATCAGGTCCTTATGTTATAAATTTTATCTTGTAAAAAGAAGTTCCCTGTACTTCGTCATCGGCCAAAGTTCATCATCTACTACCATCTCCAGGGCATCCGAAGAATCTCTTATTTTTTCGAATCTTGGCTTCACATCATTACAGAATTGGGTTGCGCTTGCTTGCGGGTCCTCTACTGATTTGGCATTTTTAATAGCTGCAAGAAGCGCATCAGCCTCAACTTTAATAATCGACACATGCTGAGAAATTTCTGCAATCATATTCATCTGTTCTTTTGCGAGATCTTTGAATTCCTTATCACCGAAAATTTCTTTAATGCCCTTTACGTTTTCGATAAGTCTGTTCTGGTACTTAAGTGCGCACGGAATAATGTGGTTACGTGCAATATCAGCCAAAACTGTTCCTTCAATTGCAATTACCGTTGAATATTTTTCGAGTTTAATTTCGTTACGTGCTTCAATCTCGCGATGGGTATAAATGCCCAGTCCTTCGTACAAATCAATAAACTTTTGGTCGAGTTCTTTTGTTAATGCTTCAGGAGTGGTTTTCAGATTGTTTAAGCCTCTTTTTGTGGCTTCTTCGGCCCATTCTTCGGAATAGCCGTCTCCTTCAAACATAATATTCTTCGATACCTTAATATACTCTCTTAAAATATTGAAGATTGCTTCATCTTTTTTCAGCCCATCTTCTGTAATGAGTTTGTCAACTTCAATTTTAAACGATTGCAGCTGTTTTGCGACGATGGCGTTCATTACCGTCATTACTTCCGCACAGTTTGCGGAAGAACCCACTGCCCGGATTTCAAATTTGTTTCCGGTGAATGCGAAGGGTGAAGTTCTGTTTCTGTCGGTATTATCTAGTAAAATTTCAGGAATTTTACCTACAACATTTAGTTTGAGTTCGGTTTTTTCTTCCGGCGAAAGTTTTCCGTCGGTTACTTTTTCAAGTTCTTCCAAAACACCGAAAAGTTGGGTTCCGATGAACGCTGAGATAATCGCAGGAGGCGCTTCATTTGCTCCCAAACGGTGATCGTTGCTGGCCGAAGCAATACTTGCCCTTAAAAGATCTGCATAATCGTGTACAGCCTTCAAAGTATTCACAAAGAAGGTGAGGAACTGCAGATTCTTTTTTGGGTTTTTTCCCGGCATCAAAAGGTTCTCTCCTGTGTCTGTTGCCAAACTCCAGTTGTTGTGCTTCCCGCTTCCGTTAACTCCGGCGAATGGTTTTTCATGAAAAAGAATATGGAAGTGATGCTTGTGTGCTACTCTTGCCATAATATCCATTAATAAGGAGTTGTGATCTACTGCAACGTTTACTTCCTCAAACATTGGCGCAAGCTCAAACTGGTTTGGCGCAACTTCATTATGCCTTGTGGTTACCGGAATTCCTAACTTCATACATTCGATTTCCAGCTCCTTCATGAAATTCATCACACGGGTAGGTATGGAGCCGAAATAATGATCATCAAGCTGCTGCCCTTTTGCCGGCGAATGTCCCAATAAAGTTTTTCCTGTGATCACTAAATCCGGGCGTGACTGATAAAGAGCGGAATCTACCAGGAAATACTCCTGCTCCCAACCTAAGGTTGGAATCACTTTGGTTACATTTTTGTCAAAATATGCTTTACAGATGTCTGTTGCTGCTTCGTCAACCGCATGAAGAGCTCTTAATAAAGGAGCTTTATAATCCAAAGTTTCGCCGGTATACGAAATGAAAATTGATGGAATACACAGTGTCGTTCCCATAATAAATGCCGGCGAAGTGGGATCCCACGCAGTATAACCTCTGGCTTCAAAAGTATTTCTGATTCCGCCGTTCGGGAAAGAAGAAGCGTCAGGTTCCTGCTGAATCAGCATATTCCCGGAAAATCTTTCAATAGCTCTGTCGCTTTCAAAAGGAGTGAAGAAGGAATCGTGTTTTTCTGCAGTAGAACCGGTTAAAGGCTGAAACCAATGCGTGTAATGTGTTACGCCTTTGCTCAGCGCCCAGTCTTTCATGGCAACGGCAATCTGATCGGCAACGTCACGCTGGATTTTCGTTCCTCTCTTTATTGCGTTCTGAATTGAAGTAAATGCTTCCTTGGTCAAATATTCCCTCATGGTTTCCTCTGAAAACACATTCTGGCAGAAAAGTTCTGATAATTTTGCAGGAACTGTAACTGCA